>CAJULF010000006.1 GCA_910587135.1 uncultured Oscillospiraceae bacterium | reverse complement strand
AAAACTGCGTAAAAACCGTTGAAAAGCACGTTTGGACGGACTACCTCGAGCTTGTTGAGGACAACCGGCACACTCCGCCCTTGCGCAAGCTTTACGAGCACCGCAAGGAAACGATTGAGCGCGTGTTCGCCGACACTAAGGAAAAATGCGCGATGAGATTTACATATCTTCGTGGCTTGACTCGCAATCTAGGCTGGGTCAGGCTTAAGTTCGCTGCCATGAATCTCAAAAAATATGCCATCCACAAGTGGCATTTTTGCGATTTTTTCACCCTATGCTTGTTTTCTCGTCTTTTCTCTGTTCCCGCTTAACTTTAAACCCTATCTTCCTCTCAGAAATGGGGTTTTTATACAGACTGTAGCTGACAAACCCTGTTTGGCAGCTTGATTCAGTATGCCATGTGAGCGGAATTTGGCAATGCTGTACACCGATTTGGTGCATTTTTTTGCGGCGGATTTTTACTCCATTGTGCGGTGTTACCTTAGTAAGTTCAAGGTTACTAAAAATATACTTTGTATATATTTTGCAGCCGAAAACATCTTCAGTTATGGCAAAGCACGAATTCCCATATATTTTTATTGTTATTCTGCATAAGCATCAACATCTTATTCATGAGAAAAATATTCACTTTGAACTCATCAGTGCCCATATGCTTGAATTCATTCAGGGCTCATTGGTTCAGCAATAAGCTCAATCTCCTGCCAGCGCTATGAATGAACGCAAAGCGGTATTTCCAAAAGCTTTATAGCCAAGGCAAAAGCTTTAACGTACTTTAAAGGTATGGCCTACTATTGCTTCATATCAAAACGCAGACGTTTGTCACTCACATTTACATAGGGCAGACGGTCTTTTATATACCTGTATTCCGGATAACGGGATATATTGTTTCGGAGAATACACAAAATAACCGAATGAAAAGTTTTATCATGCTCACTGTTAATTACACAGCTTTTATTGCAAATCCAATTCAACATTTCAGCCCTATACATGTCAATCTCCGTTTCCACCATTTTAAATGGAAGCTCAGACAGGCAAAGCCAATAATACCATATGCAAAACCGCGGTCTCTTTTTTTCGGCATAATGCCTATTAAAATTATCTATCCGACTTTGAATCCATATTGTTTCATTCGGAGCAGCTGCGGCAAGAAAGCGCAGCACAATAAGCGAAGCATCAAAACATTCACCTTTCCCGTCATCTTGGTAACCGAAGCAGGTGGTTTTCAGACGTACCAGTGTTTTGCAAACCATATCATTGATTTCGGGATTATCGGGCGCAAGAATTTTCAGCAGCCGCAATATCTCAAGCTCATACATATTTGCCGAAAGGATTTGTGTTTTCGGCATCTGACCAAGAACAGTTCTGTATTTTATACCGTTATTATAAGGCGGAATAAAAAATTCGGGATACATCCGACTTGCGTTTTCCTCAATATTTCCGGCAAACCCAACACCACCATAAAATCTCCGCACCTGTTCCCGAGTGCTTTTTGCGCCAAGCAGTCGCTCTGTGATATTATGTTTTTCCGCGTCGACAATATTTTCACCTAAAATAATCCGATAATTCGTTTTGAGCATAAGCTCGTATGCGTCTGACACAGTTTGACTCCTTTTAAATTACACAGCCCGCAAGCGCATAAAAGCGTATTCACGACTGTTTCCGATGTTCCTTTGTTACTTTCTACTTCAGAAAATCGCTTCCGACCTCGCTAAGATTAAATCCATACCCCAGATAATTCAGTATCTCCAGCTTGTATGCGATAAGCTCCGTCATATACCCAAGCGAATAAGACAGCGCGTCAATAGTTTGGCAATACTCCATTTCCGATAATATTTCCTCGTCGGATATAAGAATCTCCGCCGCAAAAATATTTGCCTCCCGCTCGGTTTTGTTCCCCGCAAGAAAGAGCGTATTGTCGCGTATCCCCTCCGCCGACAGTTCCCTGTGAAGCATATCGTGACCCAGTTCATGAGCGCATACCACTGCTTGGGTCATTTTATCGAAGGAATCGTTTATTATAATGTACCTCTTTCCGAGTTCGCACATATAGAAGCCCTTAAGTCCGCCCAGAAAGCGATACCACACATTAACTCCCGAATTTTCGGCGGTTTCAAAGATATTTCTGCCGCCGTATTCCTCGTTCACACTGTGCGCAAGATCCAGAATATGCTGCATTACTTCTCCCCCGTTTTATTGCCTCGGGCATCCTCGTAAATATCTATCAGCGCCTTAAGCAAATACTCTTTGTCCTCATCGGACAGGTCGTTGCCCGCGAACAAGCCCCGTGACTGGGACAAAAACTGCGCCGCCTCCGAGGTCGCACCGCCTGCGCAGACCCTTCTGATAAAGCGCTCCTCTATGGTAAGCTCAAGTTCCTCATTGTCGTTAGTCAGAAATTCCGCTGTCAGACCAAGCTCCCGCGCCATTTTATCCAGCGTTGCCGCCCGCGGAGTACGGCTTCCGTTCATATAATTTGCAAAGGCGCGGTAGGTAACGCCGATGCTCTCCGCAAAATCTGTTTTCCTCATTCTTCTGCGCCCCAGCATGATCTCAATTTTTTCGTTCATCTTCATGGAATTTATCTCCTCTGTTTACAACGCTTTTGTGCGTACTTTTCCGAAACACGTTCACAGCGTTTCGCCAAAGTGAACGTTCATATTTATATTATAACAGTGAACGCCGATTTTGTCAAGTACCTTTTATTCTTTTAAACATCATTTTTCTTAATTGAACTCCATGCACATTATGAATATTAAGCCTGTATGTAAAAGACCGACATAAAGCAGATCATATAAAAATATGAATAATTTCCGTAAGTCATACTCTGCTCCAAAAGTTTTGCGCAAAGTGCGGCGAAATACAACAAGTTAGAACCTCCATGCTGTACAAAACTTGGCATTGCATGGCAGAAATCGTACTGCATTTGCCATAAATAAAAATGTGTATTGAAATATCATGCGCAGATATTGTGTTGTAAACAGTTTTTCTGCTAAGGCAATGAATAAAAAGCGAATAATTTTAAAAAATATTGCATAATATTCAGAAAGATGTATATTTCCTCTTGACATTTGGAGAAAAGAGTGTATAATAAGTATTGTAAATATTTTCTTAAAAGGAGAACCAAAACCATGGCAAAAGAAATCAAAAAAATTATTCTCGCATATTCGGGCGGTCTTGACACCTCCATTATTATTCCTTGGCTTCATGAGAATTACCCCGGCTGCGAGGTAATCTGTGTTGCCGGAAACGTGGGTCAGGACGCCGAGATAGTGGGTCTTGAAGAGAGAGCAAAGAAAACAGGCGCTTCCAAGCTGTATATTGAGGATATTCAGGACGAATTTGTCAACGACTTTGTCTTCCCCACAATCAAGGCAGGAGCTAAATATGAGGGCTATCTGCTGGGAACGTCTTTCGCGCGTCCTCCTATCGCAAAAAGGCTGGTGGAGATCGCGAAAAAAGAGGAGGCCGACGCTATCTGCCACGGCTGCACCGGTAAGGGCAACGACCAGGTGCGCTTTGAGCTTACAATAAAGGCACTCGCGCCCAACCTGCAAATAATCGCACCCTGGAGAATATGGGATATCAAGTCGCGCGACCAGGAGATTTCCTATGCGGAAGCGCACAACGTTCCTATAAAAATCACCCGCGAAACAAACTACTCAAAGGATATGAACCTGTGGCACCTGTCGCATGAGGGTCTTGACCTTGAAGACCCCGCGAACGAACCGCAGTACAACAAGCCCGGCTTCCTGGAGCTTGGAGTATCTCCCGAGCAGGCTCCCGACAAGCCCACCTATGTGACCATTCACTTTGAAAAGGGTATCCCCACCGCGCTGAACGGCGAGGAGATGGACGGCGTAAAGCTCATCAAGACACTCAACAAAATCGGCGGCGAAAACGGTATCGGTCTGTTTGACGTTGTGGAGAACAGACTTGTGGGAATGAAGTCAAGAGGAGTTTACGAGACCCCCGGCGGCACTATTCTCTATCACGCGCATGAGGTTCTCGAAACCATCTGCCTTGACAAGGAGACCCAGCACTACAAGTACGGTCTGGCGCAGAAGTATGCGGATCTGGTTTACAACGGTCAGTGGTACACTCCCCTGCGCGAGGCTATGGACGCTTTCGTGGACAAGACCCAGGAAACCGTTACGGGCGACGTTAAGCTAAAGCTGTACAAGGGTAACATAATCAACGCGGGCGTTACATCCCCCTACACGCTGTACAGCGAGGACTTCGCGTCTTTCGGAGAGGACGATGTTTACGACCAGAAGGATTCCGCGGGCTTTATCAATCTTTTCGGACTTCCCATCAAGGTCAAGGCGCTGCTTGACGAGGACAGAAAGAACAAGTAAAAAAAATATTGAAGAGCGGAAAAGCTTTTTCCGCTCTCACATTTTGAAAAAGGGGTTAAGGCAATCATGGCTATGATGTGGGCAGGAAGATTTTCCAAAGATGTTGACAGCAAGGTGAACGCGTTCAATTCGTCTATTTCGTTTGACGCGCGAATGTATAAGCAGGACATAGCGGGCAGTATTGCCCATGCCACAATGCTCGGCGAACAAGGCATAATCGGCATGAGCGACAGTCTGGAGCTTATAGGGGGTCTTAGGGAGATATTGGCGGATATCGAAAGCGGAAAGTTGGAGATAGACCCCAATGCCGAGGATATCCATATGTTTATCGAGGCGGAGCTTACAAGCCGCCTTGGAGATGTGGGCAAGCGGCTGCACACCGCACGCTCGCGCAACGATCAGGTAGCGTTGGACATAAGGCTTTATCTCCGCGACGAGATAAAGGAGATAAAATCGCTTATTGCTGAATTGGTAACGGCTTTATGCGATATCGCCGAAAAGCATTCCGACACCGTAATGCCGGGATACACTCATCTTCAGCGTGCCCAGCCCATCACATTCGGTCAGCACCTCATGGCATACGCGCAGATGCTGCTAAGAGATATCGACAGGCTGAACGACACGGAACGGAGAATGAACGTTTCTCCTCTGGGCAGCGGCGCTCTCGCGGGAACTACCTACAACATCGACAGACACCGCACCGCGGAGCTTCTCGGAATGAGCGGACCCATGGCGAACTCGCTCGACGGGGTAAGCGACAGGGATTTCTGCATAGAGCTTGCAAGCGCTCTTTCTGTCTGCATGATGCATTTGTCGAGATTCTCCGAGGAAATAATTCTGTGGTGCTCGTGGGAATTCAAGTTTATCGAACTGGACGACGCGTATTCCACAGGCTCGAGCATAATGCCGCAGAAAAAGAATCCCGATGTAACCGAGCTTATACGCGGAAAGACCGCGAGGGTAATCGGCGACAATGTAACTCTGCTTGCCATGATGAAGGGTCTGCCGCTTGCCTACAACAAAGATATGCAGGAGGACAAGGAAGCGATTTTCGACGCGGTGGACAACATCAAGCTCTGCCTTTCAACCTTTATACCCATGCTGAAAACCATGACGGTTTACAAGGCGAATATGCGCAACGCCGCCGCGAGGGGCTTTATCAACGCCACGGACTGCGCGGATTATCTCGTCAAAAAAGGAATGCCGTTCCGCACTGCCTACAAGATAACGGGCGGTCTGGTAGCGCTGTGCATAAGCCGCGACACCACTCTCGGCGACCTGCCGCTTAAGGACTACAAATCTCAGTGCGAGCTATTCGAGGACGATATCTACAAGGCGATAAGCCTCGATACCTGCGTGGGAGAGCGCAAGACATTCGGCGGACCCGCCCCCGAGAGCGTAACGGTGCAGACAGAGCTTACAAGAAAACGTCTAAAGGAGCTTTACAATGAATAAGGTCAAGGTATACATTGACGGACAAGAGGGAACCACGGGGCTTAAGATACTGGAGCGCTTCAAGGACAGAAACGATATCGAGCTTCTGCGTATTGATGAGGACAAGCGCAAGGACAACGCCGAGCGCGGACGGCTGATAAATTCCTCGGACTTCACGTTTCTCTGCCTGCCCGATGCGGCGGCGAGAGAAGCGGTTTCTCTCGCGGAGGACAGAGTGCGTATAATCGACGCGTCCACCGCCCACAGGACTAACCCCGACTGGGCTTACGGCTTTCCCGAGCTTTCGGCGGAGCTTCGGAAAAAAATAGCGGGGTCGAGCCGCGTTGCCGTTCCGGGGTGCTACGCGAGCGGCTTCGCTTCGATGGTTTACCCGTTGGTTAAGCTGGGAATAATGCCCAAGGATTATCCCGTGTGCGCTCACGCGGTATCAGGGTACAGCGGCGGGGGCAAAAAGGCTATCGCTCAATATGAGGATCCCGAAAGGGACGAGGAGCTTGACAGTCCGCGCCAGTATGCTCTGTCACAGCAGCACAAGCATATTCCCGAAATGCAGAAGATTTGCGGGCTGGATTACGCGCCGACATTCAATCCGCTTATATGCGATTATTTCAGCGGTATGGTGGTGTCGCTGCCGATACACACTCGACTCCTCGCCAAGAAATACGACGCGGAAGATATCCGCAAGGCTCTTGCGGAATATTACGAGGGAAATAATTCCTATTTTGTAGGGGTAATGCCCGAGGGCGAGCCCGAGAGTGGCTTTATTGGCGCGAACAATCTCAGCGGCACGAATATGATGGAGATATTCGTCAGCGGCAACGATGACAGGGTAATTATCTGCTCGCGTCTGGACAATCTCGGCAAGGGCGCAAGCGGCGCGGCGGTGCAGTGTCTGAATATCATGATGGGTATCGACGAGAAAACGGGGCTGATATGATAAAAAATGCAGAATGGCTGTTTTTTGACATCGGTTCGACATTGATTGATGAACATCTCGCACATGAAGCCCGAATAAGGAAAATAGCCGAAGCGGCAAATACCACATATGATAATGCTTACAAGACCGCCCTTGATTTTTACAAACAAAACCAAAAGGGGGATCTGGAAACAGCAAAATTGTTTGGAGTAAGCTTGCCGAGCTGGGATAAAGAGTATGAAACTCCTTACAGCGACACTGTTCAATGTCTTGATTTTTTAAGCGGCAAATACAAAATCGGAGTTATTGCAAATCAGTCCCTCGGAACCAAGCAGCGTTTAGAGAGTTACGGTCTGATAAAATATATCGATCTGGTCGTTGCTTCCGCAGAGGAAGGGGTTGCCAAGCCGGATAAAAGGATATTTGAAACAGCTTTGAACAGAAGCGGCTGCAAAGCAAGTGATTCGGTTATGATCGGTGATAGAATAGATAATGATATCGTACCGACAAATTTATTGGGTATGCATACAGTTTGGATAAGGCAAGGTTTTTGGCGGTATTGGAACATAAAAAATGATATTGAAAAAGCCGACTATACGGTAAACAGCCTTAGTGAGCTTTGTGAATTTTTATGAAATCGGGAGACTAAAAATGGTCAAGTTTAAAGGATATGAATTTGTAGACGGCGGCGTTTGCGCCGCTGCGGGATTTGCTGCGGGAGGTATTATCGCGGGGATAAAGGAGGGCAATACCACCAAGCGCGATCTCGCTATGATATTCTGCGCGGAAAGATGCAGAACGGCAGCTCTCTATACAACAAACAAGGTCAAAGGCGCGCCTATCACCGTAACGAAAAAGCACCTTGAGGACGGCTACGCGCAGGCGATAATCGCAAACAGCGGCAATGCCAACACCTGCAACAGCGATGGTATAGAAATTGCCAACGAAATGTGCGCGCTGACGGCTCAGGCGCTCGATATTGACGAAAACGACGTTCTGGTCGGCTCTACGGGAGTTATCGGGCAAAAGCTGAATATAAAGCCGATAAAGCAGCGCATTCCCACGCTGGCGAAATCGCTGTCACCCAAAAAGAGCGGCGAAGCGATGGAGGCTATCATGACCACCGACACCCGCAAAAAGGAGCTTGCGGTGGAATTTGAGATAGAGGGCAGGAAGTGTCATGTCGGCGGTATATCCAAGGGGAGCGGAATGATACACCCCAATATGGCAACGATGCTGGCGTTTATCACCACCGACGTTGCCATCACGGGAGAGCTTCTCGAAAAGGCTCTGCGCAAAGTGAACGACCGCACCTACAGCATGGTGAGCGTAGACGGGGACACCTCTACCAACGACACGCTGATACTTATGTCCTCGGGACTGGCAAAAAATCCCGAAATTAACTGCGAGGACAAGAATTACGAGCTGTTTGAGAACGCTCTGTATGCGGTCATGATGAATTTCGCGAGAGAGACCGCCCGCGACGGAGAGGGCGCTACAAGACTTCTGGAGTGCATTGTAAACGGCGCTCCCGACGAAAAGACGGCTAAATCCGCGGCAAAGTCTGTGGTGTGCTCCAGTTTGGTAAAGGCGGCGATGTTCGCGGCGGACGCCAACTGGGGGCGTATCCTCTGTGCGCTCGGCTACGCTGAAGGTGATTTCGACATATCCAAGGTGTCGGTAGAGCTTGCCAGCGAAAAGGGCAAGGTCACGGTATGCAGCGGCGGCTTCGGCACGGATTTCTCGGAGGAAGCGGCTTCGGAGATACTTTCGGAGGGCGAGATAAAGATACTTATCGACCTCCACAGCGGCGAGGGCAGCGCCATAGCGTGGGGCTGCGACCTTACATTCGGTTATGTTAAAATCAACGCCGAATATCGGTCTTGATTATTTGGAGTCTGAACCGCTGTCGGTTTTCATTTCCCATTAAAAAGAAAGGAGCGCCCCGCGCGGGGCGACCGAAGGAATGCATATAGATCTGGATATAAGAACAAATGTGATGATAGAGGCTCTGCCCTATCTTCAGGAATACAACAACCAGGTAGTGGTGGTGAAGTACGGCGGAAACGCCATGACCAACGATGCCCTCAAGCAGGCGGTAATGGAGGACGTTGTGCTGCTGTCGCTGCTTGGGATAAAGGTGGTGCTTGTACACGGCGGCGGTCCCGAGATAAACGCAATGCTCGCCAAAACCGGCAAGGAGAGCAAATTTGTAAACGGTCTGCGCTATACTGACGAGGAGACAATAGATATAGTTCAGATGGTTCTTGCGGGCAAGGTCAACAAGGATCTTGTGTCAATGCTGGAGAGCCATAACGGAAGCGCCGTGGGGCTTTGCGGACTTGACGGAAATATGATAGAAGCGGAAATGCTGAATCCCGAGCTTGGCTTCGTGGGAGATATAACCGCCGTAAATCCGAAAATAATCCGCAACTCGCTTGACAACGGCTATATCCCCGTAATATCGACCATAGGGCGCGGCAAGGACGGCACGGTGTACAATATCAATGCCGACACCGCGGCGGCGCGTATCGCGGCGGAAATGAAGGCGGCAAATCTCATTCTTCTGACGGACATCAAGGGGCTTCTGGAGGACAAGGACGACGAAAACACCATTATAAGAACAGTGGGCGTGAGCGAAGTTCCTTACCTGAAAAGGCAAGGCATAATCTCGGGCGGAATGATACCCAAGATCGACTGCTGTGTGGAAGCGGTGCGCCGAGGAGTCCGCAAGACCAACATCATAGACGGACGTATCCCCCACTCGATACTGATAGAGCTTCTTACCGACACGGGTGCGGGTACGATGATAATAGCTTGAACACGGGAAAGGATATTATGGATACTATCGAGCAATTCAACAAGTATGTAATGCCCTCCTACGGAAGATATCCGCTGGTAATGGACAGCGGAGAGGGCGAATACGCCGCGGACGAAAACGGAAAGCGGTATATAGATTTCGGGTCGGGGATCGGCACGAACTCCCTCGGCTACTGCGATGAGGACTGGGTAAAGGCGGTTTGCGGGCAGGTCGGCAAGCTCCAACACACATCGAATTACTACTACACAAAGGTGCAGGCGGATTTCGCCAAGGCGCTCTGCGAAACGGCGGGCTATACAAATATGTTTTTCGGCAACTCAGGCGCGGAGGCTAACGAGTGCGCGATAAAGATTGCCAGAAAATACAGCTTTGACAAATACGGCAAGGGGCGGCACAACATTATCACCCTTGTAAACTCTTTCCACGGCAGAACGCTATGCACCCTGTCCGCAACGGGGCAGGACGTGTTCCACAACTACTTTTTCCCTTTTGTGGAGGGCTTTGTGAACGTTGAGGCTAACAACATCGACGACCTGCGTGCAAAGCTGGACGATACGGTGTGCGCTGTGATGTTTGAATATATCCAGGGCGAGGGAGGAGTTATGCCGCTAAAAAGGGAGTTTGTGGACGAGATATTCAGGCTCTGCACCGAAAAGGACGTGCTCACCATAGCGGACGAGGTCCAGACGGGCGTCGGGCGCACGGGAAAATTTCTCGCGGGAGATAATTTTAACAAAAAAGCGGACATTACGACGCTTGCCAAAGGGCTTGCGGGCGGCGTTCCGATAGGAGCATGTCTTGCGGGAGAAAAATGCGCGGGAGTGCTTACAGCAGGAACTCACGGCTCCACATTCGGTGGAAATCCCATCTGCTGCGCGGGCGGACTGGCGGTTATGAATAGGGTAAACTCCGAAGGGTTTCTCGGTGAAATCGCGGCTAAAGGCGATTATATCCGCGAAAAACTGCTGAAGTGCGGAGAGGTCGCTTCCGTTTCGGGAATGGGTCTGATGATCGGAATCGAGCTTAAGACCAAGCAGGCGGGCGAGGTGGTCAAAGCGGCGCTGGATAAGGGGCTGTTGCTGCTTACCGCAAAAACAAAGGTGCGGCTGCTCCCGCCGCTTACCATAAGCTATGAGGAGATCGACAAGGGTCTGGAGATATTGACGGGGATTTTAAATGGATAAGTGGTATGAGGAAGAATACGGCTTTACCGTAGAGGTTATCACCGTTTCCCATGACGGCAAGACCCACGGTCACTGCCGCAACGGCGATGAGGTCGGCGACGTGTACCGCTGTACCTACGACTGCCCGGTAAATCAGAATGGACGCGGCTTCTGCCAGAAATCCATGCTGATACTGTTCCCCATGCTGGAAACGGTTCGCGGAGGGGGCGATCTGCGGAATATCGGCGGCTTCTCCCCTACCGGAAACGTTCCCGATTCACCGCTGTGCAAAGAGTTCGTCTGCCCCGACGGAGTGGTGACATTCCGACTGACTGCCGAGAAGCTGAACGGCGAGAATTTTCACACGGGCGGGTTTTACAAGGAGTGATTTTCCGAAGTGAATATCAGAACAATGACCTTGGGCGATTATAACGAGGTATACGCGCTTTGGCTGTCCTGCAAGGGAATGGGACTTAACAGCCTTGACGATTCGGAGCAGGGAATATCAAGATTTCTTGAGCGAAATCCCATGAGCTGCTTTATCGCCGAATCCGACAATAAAATAGTCGGCGCTATACTGGCGGGAAACGACGGGCGGCGCGGGTATATCTACCATACCGCCGTAAACCCCGATCATCGAAACAAGGGCATAGCCCGGGGACTTGTAAACACGGCACTGAAAGCTCTCGAGGCTTTGGGGATAAACAAGGCGGCTCTGGTGGTATTTTCCGCAAACGAGTGCGGGAACGCTTTCCGGGAGCGAATGGGATTTACTCCGAGAAATGATCTTACCTACCGAAATAAGACAATAGCGGAAATGGTGAGAATCGACACTTAACAGCCGATAGGTTTTAAGAGCCATATAATAATCGTGCAACAAAGCAGCGCTCCGCCCATGCGGGATATTTTCCGCAAGAGCCTGCGACACACAATGGGGTCAATCGCAGTGAACTGACGCGGGCGGTCGCGTAAAATTTTTTTTGAAATCAGGAGAAAAAAATGAAACATTTATTGAAAATGCTGGATCTCAGCACGGAAGAGATCATCGACATTCTGAACCTTGCGGATCAGCTCAAATACGAGCAGAAGCACGGTATCCCCCATAATCTGTTAAAGGGTATGACTTTGGGAATGATATTCCAGAAGTCTTCCACAAGAACTCGCGTTTCATTTGAAGCGGGTATGTATCAGCTCGGTGGGCACGCGCTGTTTCTGTCCTCGAAGGAGCTTCAGATAGGGCGCGGCGAGCCGGTGCAGGACACCGCGCGCGTTCTCTCGCGCTATATCAACGGGATCATGATACGCACGTTTGAACAAAGCGAGGTGGAAAATCTCGCGGAATACGGCAATATTCCCATCATAAACGGTCTGACGGACTTCAGCCACCCCTGCCAGGTGCTCGCAGACCTGCAAACCGTACGCGAATACAAAAACAAGCTGGACGGACTGAAAATGTGCTATATCGGCGACGGCAACAATATGGCGAACTCCCTCACAGTGGGCTGCCTTAAGGTGGGAATGGACGTAACCCTCGCCTGCCCCGAGGGTTATCACCCCGACAAGCAGGTGCTTGATTTCGCCGCGGCTTACCCCAACTTCAAGCTTGTAAGCTCTCCCAAGGAAGCGGCTGCGGACGCGGATGTGCTGTTCACCGACGTTTGGGCTTCCATGGGTCAGGAGGGCGAAGCCGAGAAGCGCAGAATTGCCTTTAAGGGATATCAGATCAACGACGATATCATGAGCGTGGCAAAATCCGACGCGATGGTAATGCACTGCCTTCCCGCCCACCGCGAGGAGGAAATAACCGCCAAGGTGCTGGAGCAGCACGCAAACGAGATATTTGATGAGGCTGAAAACCGTCTGCACGCCCAGAAGGCGGTTATGGTAAGGCTTATGGCAGCAGACAATTGATGGTCAATTGTCTGCCATATGGTGTATGATCAATTCGGTAATTCGGAATTGTTTTATGGCGTGAAAGGAACAACAAATGACGCGTGCAATAAGTATCTCTGCATCCATCATTTATAATAGCCGGAAAGAAAGTACATCATATAAGCTCTGTGAAATAATTAAAAAGGTACTGCATCAAAGCGGGGCAGAGTGTGAGATTTTAGACTTACGGGAATTTGATCTATCTCCATGCATAGGCTGCGGCAAGTGTTTTGAAAGCAAACGGTGTTATAAAGATCAAGATTTTAATATAATTTACAATAAGCTCATTAAATCAGACTGCATTTTCTTTGTCTCGCCTCACTATGCACCCATTCCTGCAAAACTGAGTATGCTGCTGGAAAAAATGGGAGAGATCACTTTTTTGCATTGGTGGAAAGATAATGCATATAAATCGCAAATGTACAATAAACCCGCAGGTATTATTTCTCATGGCGGCGGCTCAGATTGGGCGCTGTCAAGCTATAAGGCAATGGTAAATGATACAATAGCGAATGCATTAGACACGATTCAATGCAAAATTGTTCCTTATAACGCTGAATGGAATACGGGCATTTCGCTGCCTGTACAAAGTGTTATTGAAAAAAAAAGACATTTTTCCTATTCAAACATATGATTGGGAAGCAGTCGAACAAAAAATACAAGAATATGTAAATTGCGTGGCGCAGGCAATCTGACAGTATATCGCTGTCTAACAGGGGTAATGAAATACATCCCTTTCCCTGCCCGTCAAGCGCCGTAAATCTAATGCAGCAACGCACAAAGCGAGTTTTTCGCGCTTTGTGCGTTGTTAGCATAAAAAAATTAAACATCACAGGAGAACAAAATGGTAACAATTGAGCGAATAAAATGCGGAAACGGGAATTGCTACATAGTGTCAAACAACGGAAATGCAATCCTCATCGACACATCTCTTGAAAAATACCGCGGGAAAATCATCAGCGCCTGCAAGCCCCACAAAATGCGGCTGCTAATACTGACCCACGGTCACATAGATCACGCGCAGAACGCGGCATTCCTGGCAAATGAGCTTGACATTCCCATTGCCATGCATAAGGCAGATGTTGACCTTATCGCTGACAACAACGCGCAGGAGCTGTCCGCGGATACCCTACTCGGTAAAATCGTGCTCAGCGTTTCCGTAAACGGAACGTTTAAAAATCCGCTGCCGCCTTTTTCACCCGACGTGTTTCTATCAGAGGGAGATACATTGGAAAAATACGGGATACCCGCAAATATACTGCACCTGCCGGGTCACACAAACGGCTCAATAGCGATAGATATTTCCGGAAATGCGCTGATAGTTGGCGACGCGCTTATGAATATGTTTTACCCCACCGTTTCAATGCTGTATCACAACAGGGAGGAAATGCTGAAAAGTGTGTCGCGAATATCGGCTCTGGGTGAAAGAATGATTTACTTCGGACACGGAAAACCTGTCAAAAACAAAAATTGGGCAGTACATTTTTAAATTTTTTTCGGATACAATATAATTTGTAACAAAGGGGTAAGAGAATCTTACCTCTTATTTCTTACTTAAAAAGGAGCGATGTTATTGGGCTTTGTATTAACGGTCGGGGATTTTACGGGAGGGCTGTTCGGAGATGTTTTCCCCGCCTGCGGGCTTATCTCGGCGGAGGGCGAAGTAACGATAGACGCGGCGGACTGCGCGGTGATACTATGTAAAAGCTCCCCGAAAATCAACATAAAAAACGCCCTTGGGGTGATTTTCAACGGAGATACGCCGCCCGAAAATCTCCCCGACGGTGTACAGCTTATCTCTGTCGGGATAGGCGCTAAAAATACCGTTTCAATAAGCTCCAGAGCCGCCGACAGCATTACACTTTCCCTGAACCGCACCATACACACCGAAAGCGGTGTCTGCGAACCGCTGGAGCTTCCCGTGCCCGCCAGTGAAAACGCGGATATCTACGGTTATATGTCGGCGTTTGCCGCAACGCTGATGATGGGCAGCAGTTAGAATTTATAAACCGATTTGCCGCGCTTGCGAAACAAGCACGGCAAAATTTATCAAGCGATAATGTTACTCAACATCCTGCAAAGCGTCATATCCGCTCTCGCCGGTTCTTACCTTGATAACGTCCGCAACATCATATACGAATATCTTTCCGTCGCCTATCTTACCCGAATAAAGAACCTTTTTGGCAGTTTCAACAACAATTTCAACAGGAACTTTACATACAACGATCTCCGTTTTTACCTTTGGCAGGAGATGAGTTTCCAGCGGTACACCGCGGTAGAACTCCGTTGATCCTTTCTGCATTCCGCAGCCGAGAACGTTTGTGACTGTCATACCCGTAATGCCGATTTCCGACATTGCGGTTTTGAGAGCCTCAAAGCGCTCCTGCTTGCAGATAATGACAACCTTGGACATTTCCGTGCCGTCCGTGCGGCGCTTGTAAACGGGAACGGCTTCCGCTGCAGGAGCGGCAGATGCCGCGGTAACCTGCTTCATGGTGTCTACTTCCTTCTCCTTGCCGCTTGTGGACATCTCTATATGCATTGTAGGGATAAAGTCCGCATAGGAGGAGGGCAGACCGTGCTCCGTAGCGTCAAGACCAACGACCTCCTCGTGGCGTGATACACGGAGTCCGATAGTTTTCTTGATGACAAGGAATGTAATGGAAATTACCACCGCCGTCCATGCGATAACCGCCGCAATACCCAGCGCCTGAATACCAAGCTGACCGGCACCGCCGCCGTAAAACAGACCCGTAATGCCGTTCTGACCGTTGCCCGTTGCGAATAAACCTACCGCAAGTGTGCCCCAGATACCGTTACAGCCATGCACCGCAACAGCGCCGACAGGATCGTCTATCTTAAGCACATAGTCCAGCAGCCATACGCCGAAGCATACAAGCAGTCCCGCAACCAGTCCGATAACAGCCGAGCCGACCGCGTCAACGTCCGCGCAGGGGGCGGTTATCGCCACCAGACCTGCCAGTGAGCCGTTAAGGCACATGGAAACATCGGGCTTGCCGTTCTTTATCCATGTATAGAGCAGCGTTGCGCAGGTAGCCACCGCGGGAGCAATGGTTGTTGTAAGGAAAATCTGCGCCAGATAATCCGTGCTTGTCGCCGCCGCGCCGTTGAAACCGTACCAGCCGAACCAAAGGATAAATACGCCAAGTGCGCCAAGCGTCATGGAGTGCCCGAGTATCGCCTTAGGTTTGCCGTCCTTGTCAAACTTGCCGATGCGCGGACCGACCATCTTAGCTCCGATAATCGCGCAGACTCCGCCTACCATATGTATGGCGGCTGAACCCGCAAAATCCACAAAGCCAAGCTGCGCCAGCCAGCCGCCGCCCCATATCCAGTGAGCCTCGATCGGGTAAACAATCGCGCTGATAACGCCCGAATATATGCAGTAGCTTATGAACTTTGTGCGCTCTGCCATTGCACCCGAAACGATTGTAGCCGCCGTCGCGCAGAATACCAGATTGAACACGAACTCCGCGCAGCGGTCAAAGTTTGTGAATGATGTCAGTATATCAAGAGTCGGAATGCCAACCAGACCGAACAGCGCGTCCTCCCCCAGCATAAGCCCGAATCCGATAAGAATGAAAACCACCGTGCCTATGCAGAAATCCATAAGGTTCTTCATGATGATGTTTCCGGCATTCTTAGCCCTTGTCATACCTGTTTCCACCATCGCGAAGCCGCACTGCATAAAGAAAACCAATGCCGCGCCTATCAGATACCAGATACCGTTGCCATCGCCGACGTTGTACATCGTTTGGTCAACCACCGATTGAATTGCGGCATTTCCCGATTCGGACATTGCCGTCAAAATTGCGTTCATTAAAGACCGCCCCTTTCAAATATGTTCCTGACCGTCATGTTGAAGGATTTCAGATCACCAACTTCAAAAACAGCCATTTCTAAAAGAAAAGGGCTATGGCATAAATCCTCATTGATTTCTGCCATAGCCTCTTTGCTATGTTTATATTATAGCTGTTTTCAGCTGAAATGTCAAGAGGTTTTTGCAAGATTTTTATATAAACTTGCATTTTGTGGAATTTTACTATATTTCAACAAACATTTTATCAGGACTGCGGGCACTTGTCACAATAACCTCAATCCATAGCGTAATATTTAAAAAATCAAATGTGCATAATGCTGTCAAAACTACGGAATAGGACCACAACAGCAAAATACGCATAAAAATCCGACAGCTTAAATTACCAACGGGATATTTGAATAATTTCGCTCAGACTGTATATAAAGGTTGACCTAAGGCTAATTATTTAAAAAAATTTCAAAATTTCCGCTAAGCATACTCCGCTTCACTTCGTTCCGGAAGTTTTGCGCAAATTGCAACAAATTGCCATAAGGCAAAACCTCCTCGTTGCGCAAAACTTGGCATGCTTAGTGGAAACCGCGCGCGTTTGCGTTCGCAAACGCACGACTTTTTGAAATTTCATGCGCCGATATTGCGCGGCAAATAGGCTTTTTCTACAGGCTGCGGGAAATTTGAATAATTTCCCTTTATAGAGCGAGGAATATTTTACGCTGTTTTGCGGATTATATTTCTGAAATCACCTGCAAAGGAGAAACTGAAATGTCACGAAAAACCCAATGCCTTATAAAGAGCACAGCCGCGGGAATTATCGCGGGCGGACTTGCTTTCATGGCGGTAAAATCCGTCAGCAGCCATCACAGCTTTAAACGTATGACCGCGGCAAAAGCGTTCAAGACAATAGGCTCGTTGATGGACGCCTTTTAAAGGCAGCACCGCACAATCTTGTACAGTGTACCAAATCCGCAAAAGTCGGGAAACGTAACGTTTCCCGACTCAGCTTTTAGAAAAAGCCTATTTGCCACTCAATGTCGGCGCATTAAATTTCAAAAAGTCGTGCGTTTGCGTTAGGCATGCGGAGTGAAGCGCAGCGGAACGGAGTATGACTAACGGAAATTTTGAAATTTTTTAAATAATTCGCCCTTGGTCAACCTTTATATACAGTCTAAGTCGGGAAACATAACGTTTCTTAACAAGCACGTATGTTAAAGTTGACCAAGGGCAGATTATTTTAAAAAATTTCAAAATTCCCGCAATCACGCGCCGTTCGCTACGCTCACTCCGCGCGATTGCGGGAACCGGTCAGAATTTGCTTCGCAAATTCCGACACTTTTTGAAATTTCATGCGCCGACATTGCGTGGCATATGGGATTTTTCTACAAACTAAGTCCGGAATCTTAATGTTTGCCGACTTTTTACCGCTATTCCTTTGCTGTCCGCCTTTGCGGAAAATATCCATAGCGGTTTCTCTGAGAGAAAATAAAGAAAATCGTTACCAGCAAGCCCAGAAGTTCCGCCACCACTATCGCAAGCCATATTCCGTCACCTTTCAAGAAAATCGGAAGTATAAACAGCATCGACACCTGGAACACAAAGGTTCTTGAAAAGGATATGACCGCCGAAACGATACCGTTGTTGAGCGACGTAAAGAATGACGACGAATAAATATTGAAGCCGCATACAATAAAGCTGATGGAATACAGTCTGAACCCCCTGAGCGTCAGCCTGAAAAGCTCCTCGTCATATCCGACAAACAGCATTGACAGGGGATAAGCGAGCGCCTGAGCAAGTGCTGCCAACAAAGCTCCCGTTATTCCGATTATAACAAGCGACTTTTTCAAAAGACCCTGAAGCTCACCCTCGTTTTTCGCTCCGTAATGAAAGCTGACTATCGGCGCGGAACCTATGGAAAATCCAATAAAAATCGCTATAAATATGAAGTTTACGTACATAATGACGCCAAATGCGGCAACGCCGTCCTGTCCCGCTATATCCATAAGCTGGCGGTTGTATAGCATATTGACGATCGACGCGGAAATATTTGTCATAAACTCCGAGAATCCATTGGAGCAGGTTCTCCATAATACGCTGAACTCAAGCTTGGTTTTTCCGAGCCGCAGCAGGCTGCTGTTTTTTCGGCAGAAATATATCAAAGGAACAATACCGCCGACCGTCTGGCTGATAGCGGTGGCTGCCGCTGCGCCCTCAAGCCCGAACCCGAAAACGCCAACCAAAAGAAAGTCAAGAACAATATTGGTTACTCCCGCCGATATTGTAATTATCAAGCCGAATTTTGCCTTTTCCGCTGTTATCAGAAAGCTCTGGAATACATTCTGCAATATAAAGGGCACAAGCGCTATCAGAATTATTCTCGCGTAAATAACGCAATACTCCAGCATTTCCTCGTCTGCGCCAAACAGCAGCGCCAGAGGTCGTACGAGAGCTATCCCTATAACGCTCAGCGCCGCGCCGACAACCGCTGCGGTGTACACCAGAAGCGAAAAATATCGGTTTGCGCGCTCCTTATCGCCTTCACCGAGCGTTTTGGCAACCAGCGCACTGCCGCCCGTGCCTATCATAAAGCCTATCGTACCCATTATCATAAGCAGCGGCGATATAAGATTAAGCGCCGCGAACGGCACTTTTCCAACGTAATTTGACACAAACAGCCCGTCAACCACGCTGTATACAGAAGTACAAATCATCATAACGACCGAGGGCAACACAAATCGTATCAGTCTGCCTGTGGTGAAATGATCCGAAAGCTGAATTTTCACAAAGATACCTCCGTTTCCGCTAATAATCAGCTAAATCTCTCATAGACAAAAATAGTGCGCCCGTTTCCGAGCGCACTCGACATCTTATCAACCGTGACTGCTGCGGCAGTCAGTTCTCCGATGACAAATATTGAATTTTTATGATTATACCATATAATATCGGATTTGTCAATAGCAGCTGCAAGTTTTCATCACTTTGCACAAACATAATCTGTCTGTGTATTCCGATGTAAAGCAGCTATAATAAATTATTGATCCCTTTTACCCTTTGTGTTGATGAAAGCCCATTTTACAAAATTCCTCGCTGAAATACCCAATAATCCGGAACAGTCACCAACATCTGAAACGGTCAATAGCTGTCAAACACGCCCAAAAATTTGAAATAACCGAAAGTGTCATTATTCACTTCCTTGACTGCTCCGTCATATATCACCCTATCCAAAATAATAATCGCGTTGTAAGGTCTGTTCAATCCGTTAGGATACATTCTTTTCAGCGCTTCAATATCAAAAATCTCCGCATCTTTAACAAGCTCGTCGATTTGATTGGTCAATTTCTTCTGAAGTACCATGACCGCAAAATCTTCATCATAGGTGTTGATGCCAAAATCAATACCCATTTCAAAACCAATACAGTCATCGTTCAGAAGTTCATAATCTTTCACCCAATATTATTCAAACAATTCCTGCGACTGACAGATACCGACAAAAACAGAACAGCGTTTTTCATTATCGTTACTGTAACAAACATTTAATTGTTCAACTTCTCTCATTTCACTTTCCTCCTTAAAATCGGGAATTACCGCTTTATTATATTATGGCTAACTTTGGGGGTCAACCCGCAATCAGTA
The DNA here is from genome assembly GCA_910587135.1 of uncultured Oscillospiraceae bacterium. Lineage (GTDB taxonomy): Bacteria > Bacillota > Clostridia > Oscillospirales > Ruminococcaceae > CAG-115. The sequence continues at coordinate 67,329 of CAJULF010000006.1, read as the reverse complement.
AAATTGCCTGTGGTAGGATTCAACATAACGAAGGGTAAATTATTGTTTAATAAACGTCTGTGCCGCCTTTATATATTTCTTGAAATCCACCTTTTCAAAATCGGTGGTATCAATTTCAACAATTTCTCCGCCTATGTCAAATCCGTCCATATTGCGGCAAAACGTTTCAAATTCGGCAATAGTCGGCGTTGTGAACATCGTATTTGCCTTTCCGCGCTCGGGAGAACCTTCACGCGCTACAAAACGCTCATATAGCACCTTAATATCTCCCGCAAATTTAAATGTAAGGGAACGGCAGCCATATCTCTCAATAAGCGACCGTATAACTCCCGCTTCATCCGTTTTCTTGATACCCGCAGGCAGAAAGTTACCCTCGATTATAAATGGAATACCCGCTTCCATAAGTCTTTCAGCCGCATACATCATTGCGTCGAAAGTTACAGCGGAGAAGCAGCTGCTGACCTCGCGGCTGTCTATTGTAATACTTTGACAAATGGCGGTTTTGAATGTGTCCTTTACAAAATAAGGAATGCCAAGCTCCCTTGCAAGCGTCAGGGCAAAGGTCGATTTTCCAGCGGCAAGATAGCCCTGCACAATAATTATGCTTTTATTCATTATTCCTCCCATGAGTGCCTCGTTTCTCTATTGACGGTCATGCGGGCGCGGTGTAAGATATTTTTTTCGGTCATTGCGCGGAATATATCGAAATATCTTTTCTCAAACGCGCTGAAATCGTCAAAAGACAGGTCGTCGAATTGCAGGTTGCAAATGGGGAAGATTATTCCTTTATGCTCGCAGTAATCGGTCTTGGGATCGTCCCATTGTGCATAAAGGTAGCCACGCCACTTATCCCCGTGAGCCGACAGGAGCATTTTCCTGTTTACATCAGGAATCGGCTCACCATGCTCACAGGGAGTAAATCTCACCAGCTCATATTTAGCCGCGGCATCCTCAATATACATTCTTCCACACTCGGGGCACTGGTACATTGCACGGTGAAGCAAATTCATCACATCGGACGCTATGTCAATTGTATCATCATGCGGCTTCTCCGCGCGCCCGAGAATATTCCACATCTCGTCCTCATCTTGGTCAGCAAGTATATATCCCTTAAAGGAAAGCGCATCGGAATTATCATGAAAACAATAGCCGCAGGCACACAGAAAATGCATTTTCTCCTCCCTGAATTTAAAGACCTATCGGTATGATAAGCCTTTTTATTTTGCTCTTGTGAGATAAAAGAAGTAAAAGAAATGTAAAAAATTTTGCCGTTCCCTATCCGGCTGACTGTCGGACAGGTCGGGCTTTAGGTGTCGGGCAACTCTACCTTGCCGATACTTGAAAATAGCGGAGGGTTTCGCAATCCGTTTTTCTGCCGCTTCCGGCTCTTTCTTTTTGGTAGCATTCCGGCGATTGCTCCTGTCCTCGGTATGCATGGTTAGGAGCTTCATAAAAGCAGCAAATCTTTTTCAGACTTACTGCTTTCATGTGCCGATGTGATGGGGTGGCAGTTATTTAATTTTCAAGTGACTCAATTCTGCAAACCGGAATTTGTCGCTGTTGAAATATAATCATACTGTACTTTTAGAAAATTTTATAAATTCATATGGCAATCCCATATCTTCAGAATATTTACGGATTTCTATCTTTTCGTCATCATTCATTTCGTCATAGAAAGGGCGATCTGATACTTTCCAGTATATTTTTACTTCGTCTATTTTCAATACATCACCCCATGGGGCAGTATATAATTTCCCGACTTTATATTTCCCGATTTCTTTATATACCCTCGTGGTATAGCAATGCCCCAGTTTATTTAAATAATTTTGAATTGACTCATATTCATGCTCAGGGAATGATATTTCTTCAAACATACAATAAACCTCCCGATAATGTAAAACACAAAATTTATGGAAAATGTTCAATACAAATTCCGATTTATCGTTGACTTTATTATAACACTTCATTTCTAAAAATGAAATAGATTTATTTCCACTTGATAAAACATAATTGGATAGAAATATGAGAGGGATTCCGTAATCATCATTATGAGAATGTGTATAACCGGCTATCACATGTAATAGTGGGTAACTCTGTTTGCAGAACACGGGAAAGCTGCTATTTAGCTTTTCCGTGTCTTGCAAACAGAGTTACCCATGATTCCATAGCCTGTTCTGCACATTTCCATAATGCTTGTCTTTTGGTTTTTAGCTTCTTTGGTTCGGAATAGTGTAGTGCCGACGTTTTTTCTCTTGTTTTCGGTTGCTTGCTTCTTTACCGTACATGAGCACTCAGACAATTGCCCATACAAACGCCGCAGTGTCCTGAGCCTTGATATCCTCCGGCTCAAACTCGGGGGTAATGCCCCTCACGGCTTCTCCCGCTGCGGCATAGCTGCTTGCGGAAAATACGTTTATGTCGCTCCAGTTATAATCAATGGACAGCAATTCACCCATCTTTACTCCCGAAGCCTCGCAAAGCGTTTCAGCCTTTTCCCGCGCGTTTTGCGCCGCGGAACGCAGCAGCTCTTCGCTCACCCTTTCGGGATTTTTAACGGTAAAGCTTATGGAAAGCTCAGCGTCCGCACCGCTCGCGGCGATCGCATCAATCGTCCGCGACAGCAGCTCTACGTTCATATCAAAACTAAGTTTCAGGCGATAACCGCACATATAGCCTCGGAAAACTCTCCGATATCTTCCCATATCGTCCGCTTCGTTCTCGTAATTGGTTTTAACATTAAAATTGAGAGTTTTCAAATCGTCATCGGCAAAGCCGACGGAGGTCACCGCGCTTTTAAGTCTGCCTATAGCGGCATTCGCAGCGCTGACAGCCTCACTGTACTCGCTGCTTTTTGAGAGAATATTCAAGGTTATCTCAATATAATCGGGCTTCAGGGAAACTGCACCTACGCCCTTAACGGTAACCGTTCTCTGCATTGCTTAACCTCCCAGAACGGACAGCAGAACGCCGGCAGCGACAGCAGAGCCTATAACGCCCGCAACGTTCGGACCCATAGCGTGCATAAGCAGGAAGTTGGATGGATTGGTTTCCTGTCCTACCTTCTGAGAAACACGCGCCGCCATCGGAACGGCAGAAACTCCCGCCGAACCGATAAGAGGATTGATCTTCTTGCCGGATATGATATACATCAGCTTGCCGAGCAGTACTCCGCATGCCGTACCGATGCAGAACGCAATAAGTCCCAGCGCGATAATGAAGAGCGTTTTCCAGCTAAGGAAGTTATCCGCAACCGCGGTAGCTCCGACGGTAACACCGAGAAAAATTGTAACGATATTCATAAGCTCGTTCTGAGCTGTCTTTACAAGTCTGTCGCATACGCCGCTCTCCTTAAGCAGGTTGCCCAGCATAAGCATTCCGACGAGAGCCGCCGCAGAGGGAACAATCAGCGAAACGATGACCGTAACCGCAATCGGGAACACAACCTTTTCTATCTTGGAAACCTCGCGGAGCTGTCCCATCTTTACAGAACGCTCCTTTTCGGTGGTGAGCAGTTTCATAATGGGCGGCTGGATAACCGGCACAAGCGCCATATATGAATATGCGGCAACCGCGATAGAACCGAGAAGCTGAGGAGCCAGCTTTGAAGTAAGGAATATCGCCGTAGGACCGTCCGCTCCGCCTATGATAGCTATGGAAGCCGCTTCCTTGAGCGAGAAATCCGCACCGAGGAAATTCAGAACGCATGCTCCCAAAAAAGTGAAGAAGATACCGCCCTGTGCCGCCGCGCCGAGCAGAAAGCTCTTCGGGTTGGCTATAAGCGGACCGAAATCCGTCATTGTTCCTATTCCCAGGAAAATAAGCGGCGGGAATATCTGGAGCTTGACTCCGAGATACAACAGATCCAGCAGACCGCCGTCGTGAAGCACCCGACCATAGTCGAGAGAAGTTTCTTTTGTGAAGCTCACAAGCACGTTTGCGCCCTGCTCAATATACTCCGGAGCAAAATAAGGATTGGTCGCGGGATTCCACAGCTCCGCGTGATAAAGCTCCGTAAAGGGCAGGTTTGTAAGAAGCATACCGAAAGCTATCGGCAGCATGAGCAAAGGCTCGTATTTCTTTACAATGGCGAGAAAAAACAGCACAAAGGACAGCAGAATCATTATAATGTTTCTTATATCCAGACCCATAAAACCCGAGGTGCTTATCAGCCCGCCAATGGTATCGCTAAATATTTCCATTATTGTTCTTCCTTTCTGTCAGTTTTCAGAACGGGCGCGTATTATCGCTTATTCCCGCAAGCCCCCACGCCGAGCGTGTTCTTGCGCCGCTGCGCTGCACGTCCAGTATCCTGTACTCCTTGCCGTCCTGCTCGGAGTATGCCGCAACAGCCGCCGCGATAACAGCCATTATCTCTTCGTCCTGATCGGTTTCGCCGTTATCCGCGATATCCTCAGCTGCCTCGATAACGGGCGCTGCGGGTGTCGGAGCGGCAGACGCCGCTTTCTCGGCAGCCTTGGACTTCTTTTTGTTATCCACCGCCTTGAAAATCGTTCCCATCAGCCAGAAGAAGAAAATCAGAATTGCCAGTATCAGGAACACCACCAGTATTCCCGCCAGAGCGATTATGCCCACAGAACCCCAATAATCGGGATCTGCCATCTGCTGGGACGCTATGGACTGACCTTCGGAATCCGTGAACGCCTGAAGTCTGTCTATAACGCCTTGTTCAGCGGCTTCCGACAGTAAAGAAAGCGCAAAATTCATATCTAATGTCTCCTTGTTCCCTTTGGCTGCATTCAGCCGCAGGTTAATCAAAATCATAATTATTATACTATATTTTGGCTCGAATTTCAACCAATTATCTGATTATTTTATGACAAACTTTTACATGGTTTTCACAGCATTTTGTACAAAAATCACAATGATTTTTCAGGATTTGTTCTCACCCGACTCATATCCTTTTCAAGAACGTAATCCGCCAACACCGTAAGGTTTTCCGCGATACAAACGCATTCGCGCACTTCAAAATCCGCTGCGGGAGTCGCTCCCGTCAGCACCGCCGCAAAATCCGTTCCGGCATTTTCAGCGGTTTTCGCATCTACAAGGCTATCCCCAACATACAGAACACTGTCCGCGCCAAGATGCGATATCGCCGCAAGCAGACCCTCGGGTGCGGGTTTCTCCGCTTTTACATCCTCAGCGCCAACGATAACATCAATAAGCGCCTCCGCATCGAATTTCGCCAATATCTGCTCTATCCGATAGCGGTATTTAGTGGTAACTATACCGATTTTAAAATCCTTTTCGCGCAGTGACTTAAGCACCGTTACGGTATCGGGATACAGCACGGTACTGGCGGTCATCACCTCGTCCGCCTTTTCGCGGAACAGGGCGGCGAATTTCTCCGCACTTTCGGTTTCGGAGGTAAGCGCCGTAAAGGTGTCCTTAAGGGACAGCCCGACCGTCTTTCGTATCTCGGGTATCCCGCGCGGCTTGTGTCCAAGCTTTTCAAGCGCGTAATTTATGCTGCGGGCTATCCCCGCCGTGGAATCCCCCAAGGTATAATCAAAATCAAAAATAACGGCTTTTGTCATAATTGCTCCCATATCGTCAATAAAATCCGCCGTCCACACCAAGCACCTGACCTGTAATAAAGCGGTTTTCGGCAAGCGCCCTGACCGCCCTTGCCACCTCATAAGCCTGTCCGAGTCTGCCAAGCGGAGTATCTTCCGCAAGCCCCGACATCTCCTCGGGGGTAAGATGAGCGCTGTTCATGGGGCTGTCTATTACCCCCGGCGCAACCGCGTTCACGGTTATACCGGACGGACCAAGCTCTTTGGCAAGCGCCTTTGTAAATCCGATAACGCCCGCTTTGGCTGCCGAATAAGCGACCTCGCAGGAAGCTCCGTGAACTCCCCACACCGAGGATATGTTGACGACAGCGCCGCTTTTCCGCGAAACCATAGAGGGCACGACCGCCCTTGTCACATTGAAAACTCCCGTCAGATCAATGTCCATGACCCGCCGCCATTCCTCGTAAGAGGTATCGAGGAACGGCTTTATCAGCGATATCCCCGCATTGTTGATCAAAATGTCGATATGCCCGAATTCGCGAAGAACACTCCGCACGGTATCATTTACGGAGTTTACATCGGCAATATCCATAGGCGCACAAAGGCATTTAAGTTTTCCCATAAGCGACCGCGCCTTTTCCTTGTTGGAGTTATACGTGAATATCACATCATCTGTACGCGCAAACTCCTCCGAGAGAGCCGCTCCGATAGCCCCCGTGCCGCCCGTGACAAGGATCACGCTCATTTCAGCGTTACCCTTATCTCGCCGTTCTCCGCGGTGATATTCACCTCGGAAGCACCTCCATCAGCATTGTCGATGATGGCGTTTGCAAGAGCGTCCTCAACATCGGTACGTATAACCTTGCGGACATCCCTGCCGCCGAATTTTCCACCGTAGGCTTTTTTGGCAATGGCAGCGCAGACTCCGTCGGCAATATTAAGCTCAAGATTTTTCTCCTTAAGCGGTCCGCGCAGCTCCTCCAGCATGAGAGCCGCAATTTTTCCGTAGGACTCCTCGGAAAGCGGAGAGAATACCACTATCTCGTCTATCCTGCCAAGGAACTCGGGGCGCAGAAAGTCCTTAAGTCCTTTCATGGCGCGTTCTTTGGTGATATCTCCCTCGGTTTTGCTGAAGCCGATTCCGTTTATGCCTACGCTTGAACCCGCATTGGAGGTCATAGCGATAATTGTGTTTTCAAAGCTGACGGAACGCCCATGAGAGTCGTTTATCTTACCCTCGTCAAGAATTTGCAGCAGGATATTCATAACATCGGGGTGAGCCTTTTCTATCTCGTCAAAAAGTATAACGGAATAAGGCTTTCTGCGAACACGCTCGGTAAGCTGTCCCGCCTCGTCGTATCCCACATATCCGGGGGGCGAGCCGATTATCTTCGACACGCTGTGCTTTTCCATATACTCCGACATATCCAGTCTGATAAGCGGGTCTACGGTATCAAACATCTCCTTTGCCAATACCCTTACAAGCTCCGTCTTTCCCACGCCGGTAGGTCCTACAAAAATGAAGGACGCGGGGCGGCGGCGCTCGGTGAGCTGAACGCGTGTGCGCTTTATCGCCCTTGCCACCAGCGCACATGCCTCGTCCTGACCGATAACCTTTGATTTGAGATTATCCTCCAGTTTTCCTATGCGCTTGAATTCGGTTTCCTGTATCTTGCTTGCGGGAATACCCGTCCACATCTCGATGACCTTTGACAGGTCCTCAAGCGTTACGCAGACGTTCTCCGCCTTGTCCTTGATCCCGGTGAGCTTCTCTTCGGTCTGGGCAATCTGAGTTTTCAGCTGCGCAAGCCGCTCGTAGTCGATGGAGGTCGCCTCAGAAAGCTCGGACTCTTCCCTTTTCAGCTTTTCGAGGGATTTTTTAAGGCTCTCGTACTCGGTAATGGCAGTGTTCTCCAGGCTGGCGCAGGCGCATGCCTCGTCAAGCAGGTCTATCGCCTTGTCAGGCAGAAATCTGTCGTTGATATATCTCTCGGACAGCACCGCGCACATTCTCGACACCTCGGAGGATACCTTTACCTTATGGTGATCCTCATAGTACTCCTTTATACCGTCGAGCAGCTCTATGGTTTCGTCAATGGTAGGCTCGTTTACCGTAACGGGCTGGAAGCGCCGCTCCAGTGCGCTGTCCTTTTCAATGTGCTTTCTGTACTCCGCAAAGGTTGTCGCGCCGATAACCTGAAGCTCCCCGCGTGACAGCGCGGGCTTGAACATATTCGCCGCGTTCATCGTTCCCTCGGAATCACCACCCGTGCCGACAAGATTATGCACTTCGTCAACGAACAGCATGACATTGCCCGCGTTCTTTACCTCGTCGATAAGCGACTTCACGCGGCTCTCAAACTGTCCTCTGAACTGAGTTCCGGCTACGAGCGCGGTGAGATCCAGCAGATAAAGCTCTTTTCCCTGAAGCCTGAACGGAACATCTCCGCTTGCCAGCTTAAGGGCGATTCCCTCCGCTATGGCGGTCTTTCCCACGCCCGGCTCTCCGATAAGGCAGGGATTGTTCTTAGTGCGGCGCGAGAGTATCTGAAGCACGCGGTATATTTCTTTCTCCCTGCCCACAATGCGGTCTATCTCACCGTCCTGCGCTCTCTTTGTGAGATTTGTGCAGTATGTTTCCAGGCAGCGGCGCTTTTTGTCAGTCTTTTCGCTTTTCTTGCGGGAACGGCGGTCGGAATTATCCTCGGAATCGTCGCCGTTTTTGGGGGAATCCTTGGAGCCCTCCATGCTGCCGAAAAGATTTTTCAGAAAATCGGGCACAGTCCCCGCCCCGCCGCGTTCAAACAGAGATTCGCCCTCCTTTGATTCGGACGCGTCCGACTTTCCGTCCTCGTCAGCTTCGGCAGCGGCGCTGTCGAACCCAAGCTTCGACAAAAGCTCGTCATCAATACCGCCGTTATCGTTAAGCATCGAATCGCAGGCGTTTTCAAAATCCTCCTCGGAAATCCCCATCTGCGAAAGATATTCGCTTGCCTGCGGAAGTCCCATTTCCTTTGCGCAGGTAAGGCAAAGACCCTCGTTCTTTCTCTCCGTGCCGCTTATTGCGGAAATAAACATAACCGCGGGACGCTTCTTGCACCTTGTGCACATAATCATTTCAATCACCTATCTTTCTTAATTATGTCAAAAAATTCAGAAAATCGAAATTATAGAAAATCCCGAAAAGGAAGGTTGAATTTATTGTCATTTCATTAAAAAACATTATATTTCCACCGCTCAGCGATACCAGAAGGCGTACGCCTATGCAGATAAGGAACACCGTAATAAGTCCCTCAAGCAGCCCCGCGATACCGCCGACAAAAGCGTTGAAGCCGCCGAGAACGGGAATTTTGTTCACCGCCTTCAGCGCCGCGGCAAGCACTCCCAACAGCACCGATACCAACAGAAATATCAGGATGAATATGACCGTATTTGCCGCCATCTTGAAATACGGCTCGATAATTCCGTTTATTACAGCTTCCTTTACCGAGGCTGAGCCGTCGACCATTTTAATAACTATATCCCGAATCACGGAAATACTTCCGCTTTCGATGCTGTCGGATATCCCACCGAAAACGGACGGCACGGCATTTCCTATTTTTTTGGTATAATCAAGAAATCCCGCAAAGAATTCGGAGCTTTGGGCGCTTACCGCCAGGTACTGAGCCACCGCCAGCTTTCCAAGCCCATGCTGCTCTATCTCCGCCATGGTAAACTCAGCTGTCTTTCCGCTTACGGAGCTGAAATCCGTATCGGCGGTTATACCGAACAGCGAGAGATCCGCGTTTGATATTCCGGTTCTGCTTAAATCCATATCGGAAAGATCTATCACCGTCTTGCTTGTGCCCGCGTAATCTATCGGATATACGGAAGCGTGCTGCCCCGATATTATCACCATGTTGTAATCCATGTGGGACATTCCGCTGAGTGTCGCTCCGCCCATGACCGCGTCGAGCTGTTCGTCTACCGCGCTTTCCAGCGGCTGCTCCACAGCGGAGCGGTATACCGCGCCGGTTATAGGCTCGCTGAAAGTCATGGCGCAGAAAAATGCCACGAATATCGCCACGAAGCCAACGATAACGCTGGCGAATCCCTTTTTGGCTCCCGCGAAGGTCATTCCCGCTATGACCGCTATTATAATAACGTCGTATATTAAGGCAAATTGTGTTCCCATATCCTATCCGTGCCTCTTGTAAGAAGCACCTCTCCTTTCGAGTTTTGTGCGGTTCCGCGGAACAAACGCAAGCCCGTTTCCCGCTCGGAACGCGGCGTGAAAAACCGCGGTTCGTTATTACAGCGCCTGCCGCTGAACGGAATTGTATCCCAGAAGATACGCGCCAGAACCGATTATCTTTACCCCTCCGTAAACGTCGTCCAGCTCATACTCCTTTATCCCCATCAGGGAGGAATCGTAGACATTGAGCTTTGTACCCGAAAGAATGTAAAGATTTCCACCGCTTACATCAAAAGCGGTTATTCTGTCGGGCGTGAGCGAAAACTCCGGCAGAAGCTCCTCGTTATAAGCCACTACCGTTTCACCGTTAAAACCCGAATCGTTGAATATGACCGCTCTCAGACCGTCGGTTTCGGGGATGCCGTATACAGATTTCGTAAAGCCGCAGCGCGCGGTTATCTCCCCGCTGCCGCTGTCAAGAATAAGCGCGCCGTCTTCCGTCACAACATATATTCCCTCGGAACAGAACTCCAGCGAATAGGTAACGCTGCTGCCCGTTTCGGTCTGCCATATCGCGCTTTCGGAGTTGTCCAGATCAAAGCGCATAACGCTTAAACGAAGCTCCCCGCCCCTTTCACCAATCACCGACACGAAAATACTGTTATCGTTGTCGGAAAAGCAGACCTGCATTATTTTATTTTCAGGAGAAGCCCAGCGGAATATCTGCTTTCCCTCTCCGTTGAAAACGTAAAGATAGTTGGAGTATCTCGAGGAAGTGGTGACCACCGCGCAGCGCTCGCCGGTTCCTATACTCCCGAATACTATGGTATCGTCGAGAAGGTTTGAATATACCTCGGCGGAGCGTGAGTAGAATTTAAAGCCCTTGCCGTTTCTGTCATATATCATCACTCTTCTGGAGTTGGAATCCGAAACGGGATTCTGAAAGCCGTGCTGGATGCTGGCAATATTCGCTCCGTCGGAATTATAGGTATACAGATATGTATCGGTCATAAGGTAGAAATTATCACCAAGCTCGTCCATAACGTATTCCGTGCTGCCCGGCAGCGTCACGGGAAATCCGCCCGAGCCTATATCCAGAGCGGCGTCCTTGAAGGGGGAAAGCAGCCTGTCACTGTTCACCGCGAAAAGTATAGCCGTTAACCCGACAAGCACAAGCACGCCCAGCCTTAAATAAAGACTTCGCCGCTTTGTTTTTTTGCGGAATTTGTTTATATCGTTCCTGTCGTCCATTTTCTCCTCCAAGATGGGTCAAAAGCTCAATAGAACACCTCGTTAAGGTACAGCCCCTCGGGCGGGAGCGTTATTCCCCCCAAGGCTCTGTTCCCGCTTTTCAGAGCGTTCAGTATATCCTCCTCGCAGCGCCTGCCCTCGCTTATGTACAGCAGCGTTCCCGCCACTATCCTTACCATATTGTACAAAAAGCCGTTTCCTCTTACGCGAAGCTCGCAGATATCCTCATGCTGCGTCACGCTTATGTCGTAGATGGTGCGTATGGTGGACTTAACACGGATTTTTCCCTCAGCGCGGCAGAAAGCCCCGAAATCATGCTCCCCCACAAGCAGCCGCGCCGCGCGGTTCATTGCCGCTATGTCGGGCTTGCGTGGGTAATGGTAGGCGAGCTTTTGCAGAAAAACATCCCGCTGAGGCTTAGTGCTTATCAGATAGACATACTCTTTGCCTTTCGCGCGGTATCGCGCGTGAAAATCCTCCTCCGCATCCTCGCAGGACAATACCGCGATATCTCTCGGCAGCAGAGTGTTCATGCCCTTTACAAAGCCCTCACAGGGGATAGAGCTGTCAATATGCACGTTGAAGCAGAAGCGCCGCGCGTGAACGCCCGCGTCCGTCCGCGAGCAGCCGTAAACGGTCGGCGGGGGTATCTTAAGCAGCTTCCCCAGCGCTTTCTCCAGAACCTCCTGCACGGTAAGCGCGTTGTCCTGCCGCTGAAAGCCGTGATATTCCGCGCCGTTGTAGGCGATAAACACTTTTAAATTTCTCATTATTTTAATTTGAATTTTCCGCACCGCACAAACGCATACGTTTGCGCTAACCCTCTGTGAAAGCTCCGTTTCGCTGCGCTTCACTCCGCTTTAACAGAGGTTTGCGGAAAATTCATGCGCGGGCGATACGCCGATGTTTGCTTTCACTGCCTTTGATCTCTCAATTTTTTCGCAGCTATTATTCCGTCGCCTTCTTCCGATGTTTAACAAACCACTTTATGGCAACACCGGAAAGAAGTTTACGGTTATAACCAGACCGAACACAGCCAGCATTACCGCCGCTGCCACGTAATCCCGCGGTGCGGTTTTAAGCGTTTTCAGCCGTGTGCGCCCGTCCCCGCCGCGGTAGCAGCGGCACTCCATAGCCACCGCAAGCTCGTTCGCCCTCTTGAACGCGGATACGAAAAGCGGTATAAGAATGGGTATCAGCGACTTTGCCTTTTTCATCAGCCCGCCGCTGTCCAACTCCGCTCCCCTTGCCTTCTGCGCGGACATTATCTTATCGGTCTCCTCCACAAGCGTGGGGATAAACCGCAGCGCAATGGTCATCATCATCGAAAGCTCGTGCACGGGGAATCTTACCTTTTTCAGCGGCGACAGAAGCCGCTCTATCGCGTCGGTCAGCATTATCGGCGAGGTGGTGTAGGTCAGCAGCGACATTCCCACTATCAGAGCCACTACTCTCATCAGCATAAACAATGCCATGCGTATACCTTCTGGGTATACCGAGATTATCCACCACTGAAACAGCGGTTCTTCTCCCTTGATAAACAGCATATTCAGCAGACCCGTGACTATCATCAGCGGCAGTATCGGCTTAATGCTCTTCAGTATCATTATCAACTTTATCCGTGCCAGAATATAGCAGATAACCATAAACAGCATCGCGATAAGAATGCCCGTGTAGCTCTGCGCCGTGAACAGTATCACCAGATACAATATGTCCAGCAGCAGCTTTACGCGGCTGTCCAGCCTGTGTATCACGGAATTTCCGGGGAAGTACTGCCCTATCGTTATATCCTTTATCATCTATTTTTGTTATCCCGTCCTTTTATCAGGGCAAGCAGCCTTTCCGCCGCCCTTTCGGTCGTGTATATATCGCTGCCGATATCCACGCCCATTTCCTTGAGAATATGCGACATTCGGGTTACCTGCGGAACGTCCAGCCCTATTTTCGCAAGCTCCTCCGTCCGCTCAAACACCTTGTCGGTATCATCGTAGCAGAACAGCCTGCCCTTATTCATCACCAGCACCTTGGATGCGTATTTCACAATATCTTCCATCGAGTGTGAAACAAGCAGAACAGTCTTGCCCGAGTTTTCATGATAACGCTTTATCTGCGAAAGTATCTTGTCCCTGCCCTTGGGGTCAAGACCCGCCGCAGGCTCGTCCAGTATAAGCACCTGCGGATCCATCGCCAGCACTCCCGCCAGCGCGACCCTTCTTTGCTGCCCGCCCGAAAGCTCAAACGGAGAGCGTTCAAGCAGATGCTCTATATCCATGCTTGCCGCCGCCTCATGAACGCGGCGTTCCGTTTCCTCTTTTGACAGCCCCATGTTCTTAGGACCGTAGGCGATATCCTTAGCCACCGTTTCCTCAAAAAGCTGATGCTCGGAATACTGGAAAACTATCCCCACCTTAAAGCGTATGTCGCGGATATTTATCTTTTTATCCCATATATTCACGCCGTCAACCAATATCTCGCCCGAGGTGGGCTTGATCAGCCCGTTTAGGTGCTGTATCAGCGTGGATTTTCCGCTGCCCGTGTGACCGATTATCCCCACGAACTCGCCCTTGTCCACCGAAAGCGAAACATTGTCCACCGCCACCTTTTCAAACGGCGTTCCTATGCTGTACTTATAGGTAACGTCCCTTATATCTACAAGAGCTTCTCCCGCGGGAGCGCTCTCACTGCGCTCCGTTTCCTCCTTGGTGAACTTTTCTTTCATGGGCAAAGCCGCTATCGCACCGGCGCACTCTTCCTCAAAAATTATTTCACCGGAAATATCCACCCCGCCGCTTCTCAGCATACAGCAAAGCTCCGTGACCTGCGGAACGTCCAGCCCCACGGCTTTCAGCCGCTCCGCCTGCGAAAATATCCTTTTCGGAACGTCGTCCATGATCACCCTGCCGTCATCCATCACCACGACTCTGTCCGCCTGCGCCGCTTCGTCCATGTAGTGGGTTATCAGCACCACGGTAATGCCCTTTTCCCTGTTCAGGTACTTTATGGTTTTCATTACCTCTTTCCTGCCTTTGGGGTCGAGCATGGCGGTAGGTTCGTCCATAACTATGCAGCGAGGCTGCATGGCGATTATTCCCGCTATCGCGACACGCTGCTTCTGTCCTCCGGAAAGCTGATGGGGAGCGTGCTCGCGGAACTCGTACATATCCACCTGCTTGAGCGCGTCGTCCACTCTCCGCCGTATCTCCTCGGGCGGAACTCCCAGATTCTCGGGCGCGAAAGCCACGTCCTCCTCAACTATCGTCGCCACAAGCTGGTTGTCGGGGTTCTGAAAAACCATTCCCACCGACTGTCTTATATCAAACAGTCTGCTCTCGTCGGCGGTATCTATGCCGTTCACCGTAACGCGCCCCTCGGTCGGGGTGAGTATCGCGTTGAAGTGCTTGGCAAGGGTGGATTTTCCGCACCCGTTATGTCCCAGCACAGCGAGAAACTGCCCCTCGGGAACGGTCAGGCTGACATTTTTCAGCACCCGACAGCGTTCTGTTTCTTTTCCCTCGTCATCATAGCTCACATAATCGAAGCTAAGATTTTCCACACTGATTATATCCAATTTATTCTTTCCTCATTGCCGTTCAACTGAACCTTTGAACCTCGCTATAGCCGTGCTGCCGCAGGGCAGCGCCATTCCCGTCTGCTTTACGGGGATACCTATCTCCTCGGACAGCACCTCGATATCAAAGCGCTGTCCCACTGTCATTTCCATGAGATAGCTCATCACCGAGGGAGAAAGACCCGTTGTGTAGCTGTTAAGCAGCACGAAAAGCGGCTTGTCCGACAGAAGCTCCGTTACCGACATCATCAGCTCGTAGATGCTGTCCTCCAGCTTCCACATTTCCCCGTTCGTGCCCCTGCCGTAGCTGGGGGGATCGAGGATAATGCCGTCGTAGCGCGTTCCGCGGCGTATCTCGCGCCCTATAAACTTCATCGCGTCGTCCACTATCCACCGTATGGGCTTGTCCGAAAGCCCCGAGAGCCTCGCGTTTGTTCTTGCCCAATCCACCATGCCCTTTACCGCGTCGCAGTGACATACCGACGCGCCCGCGTTTGCGCAGGCAAGAGTAGCTCCCCCCGTGTAGGCGAACAGATTGAGCACATTGACGGGACGCTCTGCCGCACGGATAAGCTCAGAGCAGTAATCCCAATTCACAGCCTGCTCCGGGAACAGCCCCGTATGCTTGAAACCCGTGGGCTTCACCATGAACGTAAGCTCACCGTACTTTATCTGCCAGCTTTCGGGCAGACTTCTCCGATAGTCCCACGAGCCGCCGCCCGACGACGAACGGTTATATTTCGCGTGAGCGCTCTGCCATTCGGCAGCGGTTCCGCGGCACTTCCAAATTATCTGCGGGTCGGGGCGAATCAGTACGACGTCACCCCACCGCTCCAGCCGCTCTCCGTCGGCGGTATCTATCAGACAGTAATCCTGCCATTTTTTTGAAACTCTCATAAATTTTTGAGTATCTCCTGATTTTTATACTAATTCTTCATCTTAGTATAGACAAGATTTGCGAAAAGACCGCGCATAGTACAAGGAACTTTGACGAAGTAATATGAGTGTTATTTTTGCAAAGATGTCTATACGGAGATTAAGAATTAGTATTAGGTTGCCCCGAGCCCTTATGCTGCTATGATCTGTTGACCCTGAGCCGGTTATTTTAAAGAATTTTCCGCACCGCTGCGAACGCCGCTTCGCAACGTTCGCGCTATCCCGGCGGGTAGTCAACTCTCCGCCTCGCTTCGCGTTGACTACCCGCCGGATTGCGGAAAATTCATGTGTGAGCGTTCTGTTTACGGCGGCTTTCAGCGCCTTTTATCTCTCAATTGTTTTGCGGCTTTTGAACCCGATTTGCGCAAGCGCTTTGGAGCATTGCGCGATATCCGCAGTTTATCCGCCCATGGTGAGCTGCATCTCAACCTCGCGTGCGATATCATGGGCAAGCGTATCTACAAGCAAGCTGTCCCTGCCCTCCAGCATAACGCGCACCAGCGGCTCTGTGCCGCTCTCGCGCACCAGAACCCTGCCGCTTCCCTCAAGCTGCTTTTCGGCGAGAGCTATCTTCTCTAAAATAGACGGCGTTTTATCCCATTTGCCCTTCGATTGCTCGGTTATCTTTACATTAAGCAAAAGCTGCGGGTAATCCGTGATATCCGCGACAAGCTCTGAGAGCTTTCTGCCCGTTTCCTTCATGACCTTTGCCAGCATAGCCGCGGTGAGCTGCCCGTCGCCCGTGGTCGCAAAATCCAACAGTATAATATGCCCCGATTGCTCGCCGCCGATATTATACCCGTTTTTCTGCATTTCCTCCAGAACATACCTGTCGCCGACCCTCGCGCAGACGGTCTTTATGCCGCGCGCGCCCATATAATCATGAAAACCGAGATTGCTCATGACAGTTACCACAGCCGCATCGCCCTTGAGCAGTCCCTTGTCTTTAAGATAATTTGCGAGCACCGCTATTATCCTGTCGCCGTCCACCATATTGCCGTTCTCGTCAACCGCAAGACATCTGTCCGCGTCCCCGTCAAAGGCAAAGCCCGCGTCAAGCCCGTTTTCGCGTACATATCCGCTGATATTGCTTATGTGGGTAGAGCCGCATTTTTTGTTGATATTCGTCCCGTCGGGAGTATCCTCAATAAAGGAGCAGTCCGCGTTCATTGATTTAAAAAGCGCCCCCGCCGTGACCGCCGAGCTGCCGTTCGCGCAGTCAAATCCCAGCCGCAGCCCCGACAGATCCGCCTGAACGCAGCCTGTTATGTGCTTGATATAATCGAGCGCCGCTCCGTCCGCGCGGGTGATCGTGCCCACGTCGACGCCGTCTTTCAGCGTTATTTCCGCCTTGCGCTCCAGTATGTAGCTTTCTATTTCCTCCTCAACACTGTCGGGCAGCTTGAAGCCCTCTCCCGAAAACAGCTTGATACCGTTGTACTCCACCGAATTGTGCGAAGCGGATATCATGACCCCGGCGTCCGCGCCGTACTCCTTTACAAGATAAGCCACAGCCGGTGTGGGAACTACCCCCAGAAGCTCCGCCTGCGCTCCCACTGACGTAAGACCCGCCGCCAGCGCGCACTCCAGTATCTTGGAGGATATCCGCGTATCCATTCCCACCAATATCCGCGGGTGAGCCTTGCCGCTCTCCTTGGTAAGCACGTATGCCGCCGCTCTGCCGATCTCCATCGCCCTTTCGCAGGTCAGCTCAGTTATGGCGATTCCCCTTGCGCCGTCCGTTCCAAAAATCTGTCCCATCAGAAAAACCCCTTTAAATCTTATAAGAATCTATTCCGCTCCGAAAACTTTTTCCTGCCCCATGCTTTTAACTAATAACTGTCCAAGGTCTGCTGACCCTCGCGCAATATACCCAGATGCTTGTACGCAAGAGCCGTGACGGTGCGTCCGCGCGGAGTTCTCGCGACAAAGCCCAGCTGCATAAGGTACGGCTCACACACGTCCTCAAGGGTCACTTCCTCCTCATTCAGCGCCGAGGCGAGCGTTCCAAGACCGACAGGTCCCCCGTCGTAGCCCTTGATAATCATTTCAAGAAAACGCCTGTCCAGACTGTCCAGACCAAGCGCGTCTATTTCAAGGCGGTTCAGAGCGTCGTCGGCGATGGAGCGGGTTATTTTACCGTTTCCCAATACCTCCGCAAAATCTCTGACTCGCTTAAGAAGCCTGTTGGCTATTCTCGGAGTGCCCCGCGAACGCTTGGCAAGCTCCATAGCGCCGTCCTTCATGCAGGGAATGCCCAATATTACCGCCGAGCGCTGCACTATGTCGCAGAGCTGCTCGGGCGAGTAAAGCTCCAGCCGCTGCACCACTCCGAATCGATCGCGAAGCGGCGCGGAAAGCTGCCCCGAACGCGTAGTGGCACCGATAAGCGTGAATTTCGGAAGATCTATGCGTATTGACCGCGCCGCAGGTCCGTTGCCCATCACTATATCCAGCACATAGTCCTCCATGGCGGGATACAGCACCTCCTCGACCTGCCTTGAAAGACGATGTATCTCGTCTATGAAAAGCACGTCGTTGGGCTGGAGATTGGTCAGAAGAGCCGCAAGGTCACCCGCCTTTTCTATCGCGGGTCCCGAGGTCACGCGGATATTTACCCCCATCTCGTTGGCGATAATACAGGAGAGCGTGGTCTTGCCAAGCCCCGGCGGTCCGTACAACAGAACGTGGTCAAGACATTCCCCGCGCTTTTTGGCAGCCTCAATATACACCGCCATGTTCTCCTTTACCTTGTCCTGCCCGATATATTCCGCCAGTGTTTTCGGACGCAGAGTAAGCTCCACCTCGCCGTCACTGCTATTATATGCGGGCTCGACGATTCTGTCACTCGCCTCAAACTCTATATCGTCCTTTGACATCTCCAGCATTTTATCAATCCTTTTCCTTCGGCAGTTCCGAACCGTCCGTTTTCATTTCATTTGGCTCTATGCGGCGGTAATACTCGTTGGGCAGATCGCCGCCGTCCACGCCCTCGGTGTTCCCGAATTTCATTATCGCGGAAATGCGCTTCTGAAGCTCGTCGGGGTCTTTATAGCCACAAAGCAGCGCTTTTTTGTAATACTCCTCGCAGCGCTCGTTTTCCCCGTGCATCGCCGCAAGCGTGGCAAGCTCCGAATACACGAGCGGGTGATTTTCGTTTATTTTGATGAGCGTATTCAGCGTTTCCTCTGCCTTTTTATCCTCGCCGCGCACTATCTGTATCTTTGCTATGCTGTAATAGGAGTACCCGTGATTTGGATCGTACCTCAGCGCCTGCTCAAAGCAGTACATAGCCTTGTCAAGCTTACCGTCCACATAATATACATGTCCCAGCCGCGACTGGAATTCCGGGTTGTCGGGGGCGTATTCCGCCGCCTTGCGGTAGCACCACAACAGCTTGGGAAGATTGTCCGCCGCCTCGTAGAGATGTATCAGCCACTCTATGCAGAAAAGCTGATTCTGGCGGAAATCCGAACGGCTGAGCGCGAGGTTAAGATACTCCTCAGATTTTGCGAAATTCTGTTTGAAAAACTCATAGATACCCTTATACGCGAGACGCGCTGTCGGGTCTTTGTTGACCTTGCTCACCCCGTGAGTCCCCAAAGCCCTCAGTGCCGCTCTGCGGCGGTCTATATACGGCTTGAATATATACTTGACGATAACGTAAAGCGCCGTGACCATTGAAGCAAAGCCGCATACCGCGGCTACCGCGGCGATAGTGCCGATATTGAGATCGCTAATAAATATGATGGCAAAAGCGCAAAGCACCGTTATGCAGACGGATATCACCGCCGTCCTTTGCGGCGAATTGGTTTTTTCTTTTTTGTTCAGCGTGATCGCCCTCTTTCCCTGTCAATTTCCAAGATTTTTAAGCGCGAATTTTATAAGCTCCTCCACGGACGCTTCGGGGGACGATCCCGCGATAGCCGCCGCCGCCTGCGCGGGGGCAAATCCGAGCACCTCCAGCGCAGACAGAGCCTCTCCGACGCTGCCTCCGCCTGCCGAGGGTATTGACGCGAATTCCGATGCGGTAACGTGCTGCTCCTTTGCAACTTTGTCCTTTAGCTCAAGCACTATCCTCTGTGCGGTTTTTAACCCTATTCCGGGGCACTTCGTGAGTGTTTTCGCGTCGCCCGTGGTTATGCAAAGCGCCAGCTTGGAGGGAGATATCTCCGAAAGCACCGAAAGCGCCGCTTTCGGACCTATTCCCGAAACCGAGATGAGCTGTCTGAAGCAGGAAAGCTCCATAGTGTCCGAAAACCCGAACAGATCGAGCGAGTTTTCCGAAACGTGCAGATAAGTGAAAAGCTTCACCTCGCTGCCCGTTTTAATGCTGTTCAGAGTCTGCCGCGAGGTGCGGCAGGCATATCCCACTCCCCCGCATTCCACCACCGCAAGCCCCGGCTCGGTGTGTATAAGCTCACCTTTTACGCTGTATATCATGTCTTTTTCCTTTCCCGCTCCATAATTCTCGACAGCTGCGAACCGCCCGTGTGCCCGTGGCATATCGCTATCGCCAGAGCGTCCGCGGTATCGTCGGGCTTGGGTACCGCTTTCAGCCGCAGGATATTTTTTGTCATTTCCTGCATCTGGTGCTTCTCCGCCCGCCCGTAGCCCGTTACCGCCACCTTTACCTGAAGCGGCGTGTATTCGTATATCGGGATATCCCGAAGCGCCGCGGACAGGGTTATCACTCCCCTTGCCTGCGCCACGTCGATTCCCGTGGTAATATTTGTGTTGAAATAGAGCTTCTCTATGCTCACGCAGTCGGGCTTGAACATATCCAGCAGCTCGCACATGTCACGGTAGATCTCCGCAAGCCGTCTGTCAAACGGCGTATCAGCGCCCGTGGTTATCGCACCGTAGTTTATAGTTTTAAACGCTACATTGTCGTAATCCAGCACCCCATAGCCGACAATTGCGTAGCCGGGGTCTATCCCGAGTATCCTCATGTGTAGCTCTCGTTGTCCGTGACGTAGGCGCGCACGCGGAGAGGAATGCCCATTTTGTCCGCGACAGCGCGGCACTCCTCAATTTCCCCGGCGGAAATGACATCCACCACCGTAAAGGCGGTATGGCATATCCCCTTTATCTTATCCGCAAAATCAAGCATTGTATCGAACGCCTTTTCCCCGAACGATGGGCGAGTCACCTCATTGTAGCGCACGGCATTGGGCGCGTTCAGGCTTATGGAAACGCTGTCAATCAGACCCTTTAAGCGGTTTATGTCAAAATCGGGATGTATCAGCTTAACAAGCCCGTTGGTATTGAGCCGCAGCTTCATGTCGGAGTGCGCTTTGATATATTCCGCGGTACTTACTACCATATCGGCTCTTACCATAGGCTCGCCGTATCCGCAGAATACCGCCTCGGAAATACCCGTTTTGTCGAAACTCTCAAACGCGGAAACGATCTCCTCCATAGTCGGCTCATGCTCCAGCCACAAGCTGTCGTTGCCGCTTATACTGTCGGCATTGTCGCGTATACAGAAAACGCATTTGCAGGGGCAGCCGTTTGTAAGATTAATATACATCTTGCCTTCAAATTTATAGAAAATTGTCAACTAAAAAAACTCCTTTCAGATATACCTAATCAGTTTATTATACCACTATATCAAGTTTTTGTCAAATCAAAAATTGCACAAAATTCCCCCAAAAACCGCGTTTGGAAAAATTTTGCCCAAAGGTGCGGTTATCAACAAATAATTGTTAAAACTTTTATGCATTATGCACAAAAGCAAGAAGACCTGAAAAACACAAACAACTTGACGCGGCATACAAAATAGACCGCTCCTAAAGCAAGGCTTGGAAGCGGTCTTGAAAATTTATCGGATAACAGTCAGCCCATCAATAGTTTTCGGCGCTGATCTCAAAATAGCTCTGCGGGTGGCTGCATACGGGACATACCTCGGGAGCGTTCGTTCCTACGACGATGTGACCGCAGTTGCGGCACTCCCACACCTTTACCTCGCTCTTGGCAAAAACCTCCTGCATTTCCACGTTCTTAAGCAGTGCGCGGTAGCGCTCCTCATGGTGCTTTTCGATAGCCGCAACGGCGCGGAATTTCGCCGCAAGCTCTGTAAAGCCCTCCGCCTCGGCGGTCTTGGCAAAATCCTCATACATATCCGTCCACTCGTAATTCTCGCCGCTTGCCGCCGCGCCGAGGTTCTCCGCGGTGCTGCCGATACCGTTCAATTCCTTGAACCACATCTTTGCGTGCTCTTTCTCATTGTCAGCGGTTTTCAGGAACAGCGCCGCAATCTGCTCAAAGCCCTCCTTCTTCGCCTTTGAAGCGAAGTAGGTGTACTTATTCCTCGCCTGCGACTCGCCCGCAAAGGCTGCCTCAAGATTTTTCTCCGTCTGCGTACCCGCGTATTTGTTAGCCATAACTTCCTCCTGATTTAAATCTGAATTTTCCGTATCGCGCACTAAGCCACTTTGCGGCAGAGCGTGCCGGCTCAGCGCAAAAGCTTTTCATTCCGCTTTCACTGCGGCTTGATTTCCCCCCGCGCGGGCGAAGCGCTGCCGTTTTTTACGTTGCTGAACTGCATGGGCTTGAATCCGACCATGACGAGAGTATTGCTTTTCGCGATATGCTTTATACGGGAAAAATTTCCCACAATCAGATTATAACATAATTATCAGCGGATTTCAACCCCTAAAGCAAAATTATCCCATATTCTTCAGGCGCTCCTCCACCGCTCTGAAACGCGGTTCGTTCCTTATCATGTCGTAACGGCTCATCGCCATATGCTTAAGAAGCTCCTCGCTGAACGAGCCGCGGTTATTTGTCATGGTGTTCTCCCTTTTGTATACCAGCCTGTTTACGGGCAGCGAGGTATAGGGCTTCTCGTCGGGCAGCTCATCCTGCGCTATCGCGTATTCGGCGGATTTTTCAAGGCTTTCGAGCGCAAGACCGCGGTCTCCCTCAAGTATGGCTATCAACGCTATCTGACGGTAAGCGTAGGACAGGTTATGGGCGTAGTAGTTGTAATCGCCTTTGTCAAATATTATCTCATACACCGCGATGGCTTTCTGCTCTATCGCTATCTTCTGCTGCGGCGTAAAACGCGGGTCGTCCTCGCGGGACATTCCGACAAGTGAAATATACAACAGCTCCGTCAGACCGACGACGTTGATCTGACGCAAATTAAGCAGCTCGTCCCCCTCGAGAACGTTCTCGCCCACGACCTCGGAGCTCTCCCACATAAAAGGAAGCTTCTTCACCTCCTCCACCGCCTTTTCGTGCTGCCCCGCGTTCTGATAACTATAACAAAGCGTTACCTGAGCGGTATTTCTTATGCGATTGTCGGTGCACTCCGCCAATATCCTTTCGCATACGTCTATCGCCTTAAGGCAGTTTTTGCGGAAGGCTTCGCCCTCCCTGTTCCAGTTCACAAACGTTAGATAATGCGCGTATTCCGAGAGCAGTCTGTAATCGTTCGGAAAGCGCTTTACCGCCTCCTCCAGCAGCGTGATGTTCTCCTCGATACGCCCCATCACGGCGTTTTCGCTTACGGTCTTAAGAATATTATCCACCTCGGAGGTATCCTTTATCCTGTCCATTCCCATAAGCTCGTCGACGGTTATCCCGAAATAACCGGCTATCGTCGGGAGCGTTTCGATGTCGGGGTAGCCCTCGTTCCGCTCCCACTTTGAAACGGACTGAAATGATACCCCGATGATATCCGCAAGCTGCTCCTGCGTAAGCTCGCGCAGCTTTCGCTGCTTTTTTAGATTTTCACCGATATAAAGTGTCATGGCAATTCTCCTTTAATAAGATTAAAACGGCGCCGTTTCTGATTATATTATAACAGGAATACCGCCGCAAATCAATAACCGCTGAATTGAGGAAAATTCAACTTTCAGTAGAATTTTTCGCTTTATATCCGAGCTTCCAATTGTAAAAGCGCCTGTCGGGCACATTAACCCAACAGGCGCGAAAAGTTCTGTTAAAGCAACACCGCACAAGCTATGTGCGGTCAGCCTGTATATAAAGGTTGACCAAGAGCGGATTATTTAAAAAAATTTCAAAATTTCCGCAATCACGCGCCGTTCGCTTCGCTCACTCCGCGCGATTGCGGAAACCGGTCGGAATTTGCTTCGCAAATTCCGACACTTTTTGAAATTTCATGCGCCGACATTGCGTGGCTTATAAGCTTTTTCTACAAGCTGACCGCACAAGCTATGTGCGGTGTTGTCTTATATCAGACAACTACCTTAAGGAACACCTTTTTGCCCTTGCGTAGGATTATTTCACCGTTTATCACTATCTGAGCGTTTGCGTCCTCTATTATAACATCGTCCACCGCTATACCCTTGCCCGAAACGAGATTTCTCGCTTCGCGCTTGGAGGGCGCGAGCTTGGTGTTTACCAACAGATCGAGAATGCCGATTTTCCCGTCGGTAAGCTCCACTTTTACCGTGGGCATATTTTCGGTGTTTCCCTTGCCGCCGAAAAGGCTCTTTGCGCCCTCAAGCGCCTTGTCAGCCTCCTCGCCGCCGTGAACCAGCTTTGTAAGCTCATAGGCGAGTATCTCTTTTGCCTTGTTGAGCTCGCTGCCCTCCCACGCGGACATCTCCTCTATCTGCTCGATTGGCAGGAACGTGAGCATACGTATACACTTCATAACGTCCGCGTCGGCGATATTTCTCCAGTACTGGAAAAACTCGAACGGGCTTGTCTTGTTCGGGTCGAGCCACACAGCGCCCTTTTCCGTCTTACCCATCTTCTTGCCCTCGGAGTTGAGCAGCAGCGTGATGGTCATCGCGTGAGCGTCCTTGCCGAGCTTCTTGCGGATAAGCTCCGTACCGCCAAGCATATTCGCCCACTGGTCGTCGCCGCCAAACTGCATATTGCAGCCGTATTTCTGATACAGCATATAGAAATCGTAGCTCTGCATTATCATGTAGTTGAATTCCAGGAACGTCAGCCCGCGCTCCATGCGCTGCTTGTAACACTCAAATGTAAGCATTTTGTTTACGCTGAAGCACGCCCCCACCTCTCTCAAAACCTCAACATAATTCAAATCAAGCAGCCAGTCCGCGTTGTTGACCATTATCGCCTTATCCTCCGAAAAATCGATAAAGCGGCTCATCTGCTTCTTGAAGCATTCGATGTTGTGGTCGATATCCTCTTTGGTGAGCATTTTGCGCATATCGCTCTTGCCGGAGGGATCACCTATCATTCCCGTTCCGCCGCCCAGAAGCGCTATGGGCTTGTTGCCCGCCATCTGCAAACGCTTCATAAGGCACAGTGCCATAAAATGACCCACATGAAGCGAATCCGCGGTCGGGTCAAATCCGATATAAAAGGTCGCCTTTCCCGCGTTTATCATCTTCTTGATTTCCTGCTCGTCCGTTACCTGCGCGATAAGTCCACGCGCAACAAGCTCGTCATAAAGTTCCATAATAAAATCTCCTTTTCAAATTTGAATTTTCTGCCGACTTAAGGCAACACCGCACAAAGCTTGTGCGCAGATTGCGCCGTCAGATTTTTCGTCAGATTGTACAAGGTCGACGCCGGCGGGCTGACGCCCGCCAAGGAGAACTTGTGCAAGATGACGGAAAATATGCAAGCAAGATGCGTGCAAAGCGCGAAGCGCGGGCTTTGTGCGGTGTTGCCTTAATCGATTTTGATCTCCATCTGTATAGTCCTCGGCGCAAGTCCCATCTTAGCGTAAAACTCCACGGCGCCCGTATTGCAGGCGGAAACGCCCAACCGAACGCTTGTACAGCCGTTCTCACGCGCAAAACGCTTTATCTCACCGAAAAGCGACGTTCCTATCCCCTGCCGCCGCGCATTTTCAGCGACCGCAAAGCAATCGATATAGCACATTCGCCGCGGGTGCTTATCTTTGGTGTTCACATCGATTATTTTTACCACCGCATAACCGTTCAGTTCACCGTCGTCGCTTACCAATATTGCAGCTTCTTCGTCCCCGAAAATACCGCTAATCCTTTCAAAAAACCACTCGTCCTCGGGCATTCGGAACGTTTCGGGCTTTATACCGACATGATGCTCGTGAAGCTGTCGGAAAAGCTCCGCAACACGCGGTATATCCTCACTGACCGCCTTTCTTATCATTTCAAGGCCTCCTAAAATTTATTATCGGAAAACTTTATCATAGCAGATGAGATTTTTCTCAAATCCCACTGATATCACCACCCTTCAAAGTCTGAAGCACAATGTCTCCGCTTACTTTTCAAATTCAAATGACCCGGCCAGATCAATTAAAGCCTGCTCGTGAGCCTCCGCGTTTTCACCGCTCACGAAAGCGAACAGCATTGTGTAATTACCGTCGTCTTGCTTGTAGAAGCCGCTGACGGTATACAAATATCCCTTTACAAGAGGGGTCTTCTTAAGAATTATTATTTTGTCCCCGAAGCTTACAAGCTCCTCCATTTTCTCGGGCGGCACACCCTCTATATCCAACTCGGCGCGGACGCTTTCCGCGCAGGTCAACGCGTGCTCCCACGCACCCGAACCGCTTACCTCGGTCACGGATATATTCAAAGCGCCGCCCTCGGATACCGCACGGATCACCGATTCAAGCCCGGTGTTCGGCAGGTCGTTCACCGTGTTTTCCTCAACAAGGCTTGTCCCCTCGGGCAACTTTAACTTAAAGCCGAAATCGCTCCGCGGTTCGGCGGTTTCGGGATTTCCCGCGTCAGTCGTCGGCTGCTCAAAGTAGGTCGGGCTGCATATCACAGACCGCAGCGAATTTGAAGCATCGCTGATAAATTCCCGCTCCGCAGCTTCATCATAACAATAGTATATCCACTGAAAATATCCGCGCTCAAGCGGGTACAGACCCTTTACCAAAGTCCTCTCAAACCGCGTCAGGGCGCTATCCTCAAAGGAGCGCTCAACCACAAGATAAAACTCTTCGCCCTCGTTGGTAAGCGCTTTTGAAACGTCAACGGTGCGCTTATCATTGTTATCGTCACTCTCCCAATACTCCTCGGTAAGATTCTCTGCCGTCCAGCCGGCATAGACGGTAGGTGTTTCCATAGAACTGCCGCTGTCAAGAACAACTGTTCCCGCTGTGGTAAGCTCCAACCCGAACGGCACGGTCAAGCCGAAATACAGCTTTCCGCACAGATAACTGTCATCTATTTCTCCCTCAAAAAATGAGGTTACCGAATAATATTCCGCATCGTCATAAATGGGCGGAATAACTATCGGCTCGGCAGTTTCCGTGCTCTCAACGGGAATTATCTCCGTAGTGAACACTTGGTCGGGGACTTCTCGGGTTTCCGCGCGGGAGCTTTCCAAGCTGCTTTCGGGAAGATCTGTTTCGGCAGTTTCCTCCGAAGAACTTGTTTCGGGCTCCGTTTCGGAGGTTATGCGCTCCGCAACCTCCGACGTTTCGGCTTTGCAGCCGCACAGCATAACCGCCGCCAATAGCAGCGCCGCTCTTTTTCTCATAACAATACCTCTTTCATACCGAATATAGGCAACACCGCACAAAACTTCACTCGGTTTCGCCGTAATTTTCAATAATATGCTCGCTGCCTTCGGGTATCGGAAATCCCCAAACGCTGTACCACTCGTACAGATCTGCAAGCAAATAACAGCCGTCACCGTCGGTTTTGGCGCTTACAATGCTCAGCGATTCATCCACCTTGCTCGGCAGCTCGTCATACCACGCGTCCTCCCCGTTATAGTGCAGCACTATCAGGTTCTGCATGGGAACGTTCTTCATGTTGCGCTTGTCTACACTGAACGTTATCACCGCTCCCTCGGACGTACCGTCAACCTCAACGGAACTGCCGAATCTTCCCGCAACGTCCGTATGCAGAACGTGAATATTCAGCATATCGCGGATAGTTACATTACCGCCGCTTACCGTAACGTCAAGGACATTCGGCTCGCCGCTTTTCCGCAGATCAAGGGTCGTTCTCTCGTCAAAGCTGCGTGCGTCCGCGACTTCCGTGCGCCACGGGAATTCCGTCTGTATTTCCCCCGCCTGAACAAGCGCCTCTATGATAGCGTCCAGCTCCGCTTGGTCTATTTCGGACTGATCGGGGATATATTCGGTAAATTTAACGCTTTTCAGCGACTTTACAGCATCGCTCAGGAAAACGTCCTCCTCAAACTGATTGCGGTTTATGTAGCGCCACACCATGTGATGCCCGTTTTCCAGGATATATATTCCCTCTGCAAAGGTATTGCTGACCTGCGTAAAGCTGCTGTCCTCATAAAAACGGCTTATCTCAATATAAAAATCCTCGCCGCTGTCGGTCTGCTCCTTTGTGGCCGTCATCTCATACAGACTTTCCTCGTCACGAAAGCCATCCGTAAATTCCGCAATGACATCCTCCGTGTAATACTCATAATCCGCGAAGTAGGCATATACCGTGTCGTCCTCATGCCACCCCTCATTCGGAATGGTCACCCGCCCGTTGCGGTCAATTATGCACTGCTTCCCGAAGGGCACGTCTATCTCCACCTCCAGCTTTGCGGCGGTGCTGAACGAGCCTGTGAGAGTTCCCGAAAAACGGGAGGTTTCGGTGACATACCCCTCGGCTTGCGCGGCAAGTTTGACGGAAACTTCCTCGTTGATACTTTGCGTTTCGGCGAATTCCCAAGCTGTTTCAATTGATTTTTCAGACGTTTCGGGAGTATTTTCCGCTGTTTCGGAAGCTTCTCCCGTTGATTTGGCAGCTTCTTCCGCAGTTTTGACAGCTTCTTGCGTTGTTTCGGGGCATACCTCGGAGCTATTCCGTTCGGTAAGCGCCTCGGGAACACTCTCCGCCTCGGCGGTATCCATCACAAGATTTACTCCGTCGCCCGCCGAGTTAACCTTGCACCCGCCGATCAATATAACTGCTGATAGTAGAATAATGCCGATATGTTTTTTCATGCCAATTACCCCTTTCATACAACAAAAGCCCCCTGCATAAGCAGAGGGCGAATAAACGCGGTACCACCTCAATTTACGGCACAACGCCGCCTTGAACAGCTTTAACGGGCTTACCCGTGCGGGCTAATAGGAATCCGTTCGCCGCGCCGCTCGGGGAGGTAATTCACTGTGCGCTCCCGCCGTTTCTCACCTGCCAACGGCTCTCTGAAAGGGTTCTCACACTGCTACTCTGTTCCCGTCATAGCTTTTATTTATTACAACTGATCGGCAATATCCAGAATCAGCCTTTCGCTCTTTTCCCAGCCAAGGCAGGGGTCGGTGATTGATTTTCCGTAAATGCCCTCCTCAACCTTCTGCGCGCCGTCCTCAATGTAGCTTTCTATCATCAGCCCCTTGACCAGCTTTCTTATCTCGGTGGAATGGCGCATGGAGTGCAGAATCTCGTTTGCTATACGTATCTGTTCCAGATACTGCTTGGCGGAATTGGAATGGTTGGTATCCACGATGACCGCGGGATTTTCCAGTCCCCTCTCCATGTACATATCGTAACACAGCTTCAAGTCCTCATAATGGTAGTTGGGGATATTCTGATTGTGCTTGTTCGCCGCTCCGCGAAGTATAGCGTGGCAGAGCGGATTGCCCTCCGTTTCAACCTCCCAGCCGCGATAGATAAAGGTGTGCTTTGCCTGCGCCGCCTGAATGGAATTGAGCATTACGGAAATAGCGCCGCTGGTGGGATTCTTCATACCTACAGGGCACTCCATTCCGCTGGCTGTAATGCGGTGGTGCTGGTCCTCAACGGAGCGCGCTCCTACTGCGACATAGCTCAGCAGATCCGAAAGATAACGGTAATTTTCGGGATAGAGCATTTCGTCCGCGCAGGTAAGCTTCGTTTCCTCAATAGCCCTTGCGTGCAGCTTTCTTATCTGAACAAGTCCCTCCAGCATGTCCTCTCCCTTGGTGGGGTCGGGCTGGTGGATCATTCCCTTGTATCCGGTGCCGTTGGTTCGGGGC
Source organism: uncultured Oscillospiraceae bacterium (assembly GCA_910587135.1). Taxonomy (GTDB): domain Bacteria; phylum Bacillota; class Clostridia; order Oscillospirales; family Ruminococcaceae; genus CAG-115. The sequence goes on along the minus strand of CAJULF010000006.1, from coordinate 37,984 downwards.
TTACCCGTGTATATGCGGGGAATAATAAGTATTTTATCCTTTACCTGCTCCTGAACTCGGGCAAGACGGTGGTTGTAATCCATAACCGACTCCTCGTTATCAGCCGAGCAGGGACCGATAATCAACAGGAATTTATCGGAATTGCCGCGGAACACCTCCGCTATTTCCAAATCTCTCTGTGCCTTGACCTTTTTTATCTCCTCGGAAAGGGGGTAAAGCTCCTTTATCTCCTTGGGAATGGGGAGCTTTCTTTTAAAATTCATTGACATTTTTCTTTATCTCCTTAACTCTATTCACACTTATTGTATTTTAACACAATTTTGTGCCATTGTCAAGGGCTTTTGGGAAATAAATGCTTATACGCTTTAAAACTGCATGGCGGAAAAGCGTTACAGTGCTGCGTCATCGCTTCAAAACAGCATAATATAAAAATTTCAAATAACACATCGTATATTAAAGCCGTGGGCTGCTTCACACCGGAAGCAGCCCGCTCTTAATTATGCAACTTAATCCCATTCGATTTCTTCACCGTTTTCACGCAGGAAACTATAAAGCTCCTCCTCGTTTTCAACAAGGGAGATAATTATATCCGCAAAGCGTTCCGCCTTTGCCTCATTTTCCTTTGAGATATCATAATACGCCACATACATTCCCGCCTCCGGGTCGGTTTTCATGCCTTCCATCAGCTCGGGAACTTTTTTAGCCAGATAGCAATTGAAAAACGCTTCCCAGTTATAGCCGTTCATATAGGCGTTTTCGTCGACCTCGTTCATTTTCTCACCAACGGCAAGAATGTTCTCATTTTCGATATAAAAGCATACTTCAACGTATTTATCGGTAGTGAATGTTTTTACATAATCAGCCATACTATCTTATCCCTTTACCTCCGCGCCTGCAGGAAGCATTTCATATCGTGCGAACTCGGCGGTAAATTCGCCCAGACCCTGTGTTATCTGGCGGAGAACCAGTGCGAAATCCTGCATTTCCGCTTCGGGAGCCTCCGCGGCAAGCTCCGTCATGCCGCCGCCGACACTGTTCATACCAAGAACCGAACCGCGGCGCTTGGAAAGCATACTCATAACGTCGCCCTGCTTGTCGTCCGGAACAAGTATCTTAAAGCTCTGAAGCGGCTCAAGAAGGTAAGGCTCGGCCTGCTTCATGCAGTCGCGGAACGCCATGGACGAAGCTGTTTTAAAGGACATTTCCGAGCTGTCAACTGGGTGATAGCTTCCGTCTATTAACGTCGCTTTTACCCTTACAACGGGATAACCGCCGATAGAGCCTTTCTCTGCCGCCTCGGCAAGTCCCTTTTCAACCGCGGGGAAGAAATTCTTCGGCACAGAGCCGCCGACTATCTTCTCCTCGAAAATAAGCTCGTCGCTGTCACAGGGCGAGAACTCTATTTTAACATGACCGTACTGACCGTGACCGCCCGACTGCTTTTTGTATTTGCTCTCGATAGTGACCTTTTTGCGGATAGCCTCGCGGTAAGCGATCTTAGGAGCTTTCAGCTCCACATCAATACCAAATTTGCTCTTGAGCTTGGTTGCGGTAACGTCCAGGTGCTGTTCGCCTAAGCCCCCGATAACGCGCTCGTGCGTTTCATGGTTGTGGATGTACTCCAGCGTCCTGTCCTCCTCCAGAAGCCTTTTAATGGAGTTGGAGAGCTTGCCCTCGTCGCCGCTTCCCTTAAGGGTCACAGCCATAAAGTAGCACGCCTTCGGGAAGGTTATCCCTTCCAGAGCCTTTGTATCGGAGGGATCGCAAAGTGTGTCGCCGGTATTGCAGTCCAGCTTGGTAACCGCCGCGATATCGCCCGCGCAGATTTCGGAGACCTCCTCCTGCTTTTTGCCGACAACCGTTACCAGCTTGCCGAATTTCAGCGGCTCTCCCGCAGTATTTACTATCTCGCTCTTGGCGCTGAGCTTGCCGCTAACAACCTTTACATAGCTTATCTTTCCCACAAACGGGTCGGCTACCGTTTTGAAGATAACCGCCTTAAGAGGCTTGTTCTCATCGTACTCAATCAACTCGCCGTCAACCTTTTCGAGCTTTCTCTCATTTGGGGACGGAAGCATGGTTACAACCGAATCCAGCAGCATATCAACGCCGGACAGCGTATCGTTTGCGCAGCATACAACGGGGGTGATAGCGCCGTTCGCTATACCGTCGTGAATACCCTTTACAAGCTCATCCTGCGTAAATTCCTCGCCGCTGAAGAACTTATCCATAAACTCCTCGTTGGTTTCCGCAACAGCCTCCGCCATCGCCGCGCGCAGACCCGCTATGCGGTTCTCTGACGCAGGCATATCCACTTCGGTGGGAATACCGTTCTTGTCGTATTTGTACGCCCTCATGGTGATAAGATTTATGTAAGCCTCAACAGGACCGTTCTTGTCATACGGAACAACAATAGGACAGATCGAAGGACCGAAAACGGTCTTAAGTTCGGTATGAACGCGGTAGAAGTCGCTGTTCTCAACCTCCATGCAGGTGACCGCCAGCATGCGCGCCTTGTTCTGCTCTACGGCAAGATTGTATGCCTTTATCGTGCCGGGGCAAACCCCGTCCTTTCCGTTTACGGTTATTATGACGCTCTCCGCAGCGCGTATGCCCTCATGCATACCGCCTATAAAGTCAAACTGACCGGGAGCGTCGATAATGTTGATCTTCGTGTCAAACCACACAGCATTCGCTACGGCAGCATTTATCGAGATTTTTCTGCGGATCTCCTCCGCGTCGAAATCGCAGACGGTGTTACCGTCGGCTGTATTGCCCATTCTGTCGGTAAGACCGCACTTAAAAAGCATTGCTTCCGCTAAAGCAGTCTTTCCGCTCCCGCCGTGACCGGTGAGAACTATATTTCTGATGCTGTCGGCTGTGAATGTTTTCATTTGCTTTACCTCCGTAAGTTAAGCTGCTAAATATTTCCGCGTAAATGCGGAAAAAGCCGTTAAACTTGTTAAATTTGACGTTCGGGCAATCTGCGACATCTATCTGATGTTTAAGGAAACGCAGATAAAAACACAATCGCCCCGTTCATGCGAGAGAACTCACGATGCCGATCGCGTTACGCCTCGCTTTGATCTGCGATTCCTTAAAAATCACCAATTTCCAAAACATCATAATTTTATTATATAGTAAATTTGCTCAAAATGCAAGCACTTTTTTCATGTTTTTTTCCGAAAGATGTACAAATGTTGTAATCGTTTTTATGAATTTTGCACAAATATCATTTTCGTTTAGGGGCTTGAATATGTAAGTAAAATGGTATATAATAGAATAAACAAATGCTGCTCGGCAAGCAAAAAATCAAAAGCGCTGAATGCAGAGGATCTCTGTACGTCAACGCAGCTAATTTTTCACGGGAGACCGTGAAGACGGAGCTTGCGGAGTTTTTGTCGCTGAAAGCCGTGAACCGCTGCCCGCCCATGCGGCAAATTTTTCGCGGGAGACCGTGAAAACGGAGCTTGCGGAGTTTTTGTCGCTGAAAGCCGTGAACCGCTGCCCGCCCATGCGGCAAATTTTTCGCGGGAGACCGTGAAAACGGAGCTTGCGGAGTTTTTGCGGTCGGGTCGCGAAAAATTTTTAAAATAAGTAAAATATGTTTATTTTAGACGATATAGTCGGGCTTACGCGAAATGTTTTCGGCATGAAGCTCACGGGGATATATCTACACGGATCGGCGGCGTTCGGCTGCTTTAATCCCCATAAAAGCGATATTGATTTTATTGCGATTATAAATTCGCCTGTTTCGGCAAAGGAAAAAGTCGAATATATCACGGCGCTTACAGCGTTGGAAAACCATTCGGAATGCCCCGCAAAGGGCATCGAGATGAGCGTGGTTTACGAGGAATGTTGTCGGGAATTTGTTTATCCGACTCCGTTTGAGCTGCATTATTCCGCAGCGCACAGAGAGCGGTTTCTTGAAAATCCCGAAGAATTTTGTCGAAGTATGCACGGAACGGACAAGGATCTTGCGGCGCATTTTACGGTAATCAAGGCGGTAGGGCAGACTTTGTATGGAAAGCCGGTAAATGAGGTTTTCGGCGAAGTAAAGCGGGAGTATTTTCTGGACAGCATAATGTATGATGTGGGTAACTCCGTGTCAGACATCGCCGACGAACCGATTTATTTTATACTTAATCTGTGTCGCGCCGCAGCATTTGTCCGCGAAAACAAGGTACTGTCAAAGGCGGGCGGCGCGGAGTGGGCGGCGGAAAATCTCCCGAAAAAATACGCGCCTTTGGTGAATGCCGCCGCCGAAAGCTATCGGAATGATTCGGCTTTTCCACTGGACATCTCCGCGGAGGTTTTAAGGGAGTTTGCCGAATATATGCTTTATGAGATTAACTGAATCAACCCAATTTAGGAGAAAAAATGGATCAATTTATATGCCCCGTATGCACAGAGCAGGGGCGCAATGAAAACTCAGCGCTGCTCAGGCGAGTCGGCGGTGCGCTGAAATGCCCTCGGAATCATAGCTTTGACGTGTCGGCGCGGGGATATGTAAATCTTCTATTGGCTCAACACAAAAACGTCAAAGACCCGGGTGACAGCAAGGAAATGGCGGCTGCTCGGCGGGAGTTTCTGAACACGGGAGCATACAAGCCCCTGCTCGACGGTGTATGCGCTGCCGCCGCTGAACTGACCGACGGCATGGCAAACCCGACCGTGGCAGACTGCGGCTGCGGCGAGGGCTACTATACGGCGGGAATATATGAAGCGCTGACGGAAAAATCCTCCCCCGAAATTTACGCGGTGGACATCAGCAAGAACGCGCTCTCCGCCGCAAAGCCAAGATTTACGGGAAAAGCTGTCTACCCTGCGGCGGCAAGCATTTTCAGACTTCCACTCAAAAGCGGTTCGGTTGATTTGGCTACGGTTATTTTCGCCCCGCTTTGCGGTGATGAGCTGCTGAGGATACTTAATCCCCGGGGCTGCCTTATTATGGTTATTCCTGCGAGGGAACATTTATTCGCCCTGAAAAAACTGCTGTACGAAAAGCCTTATTACAACGAGGTGAAGCCCTATACTGTCAATGGGTTTACCTTTCTGGGGAAAGATGAGATCCGCGGGGAGTCGGAGATCACCGATCAATCCACGCTGAACGCGCTGTTTATGATGACCCCGTATTACTACAAGACCTCCCCCAAGGACAGCGAAAGGCTGTATTCTTATTTTGAAGAGCATGATAAATTCACCGTGGAAACGGCATTTGAGATATTAAAATATCGTAAGGAAGTGATTGTATGATTATTTTACCACAGCCCGTGAACGAAGCAATAGAGCAGCTTGAAAACGCGGGTTTTGACGCGTATATAGTGGGCGCGTGCGTCAGGGAGCTTGTGCTCGGGAACAGCCCGCAGGATTTTGATATAGTGACAAACGCGGAGATAAACGACATTCTGTTCGCGTTCAGGGACTATCGTATCTCTGACGAGGGAATGCAGCGCGGAGAGATACTGGTCACCGTGGTGGGAATGATAATACAAGTATCGCCGTACCGCCGAGAGGTCGTCGGAAACAGGGTCATGTATGCGAAAGACCTTGAAACCGATTTGTTCCGCCGCGGATTCACCATGAATGCAATGGCTTATTCGCCGCGGACAGGGCTTATCGATCCCTATGGAGGAAAAAGCTGCCTTACGGGCGATATCAAGCGTGTGGTTGCTATCGGCGAAACCGTAACTCCGAGTGCAAAAGACGAAAGGAAAAGCCGCGACGAACGCAAAAGCCGCGGAGGAGAATCCGACGCGGAAAGCTATTACGATATGTCGCGCAGCTTCACCATAGCGCCGTGGAGACTGCTTCAGGCCATTCGCTACTGCGCGGAGGACGAGTATGAGATAGACGAAGCAACGCAATCGGCAATGCAGCAGAACGTCAGCTGCTTTGAGTACGCGGAATCGGGTCGAATATTCGAGGAGCTTTCGCGTATCATTATGGGAAAATTTGCGGCGAGAGTGCTTGAGAAGTATGGAAATATTTTAAAGTATGTACTGCCGGAAATAGAACCCTGCATGGGCTTCGAGCAGCACTCGGAATATCATGATTTCGACGTGTGGGGGCATATTGCGCGTTCCGTGGGGTTTGCCCTGCCCGAACCCGCAATTCGCTTCGCAATGCTGTTTCACGATCTGGGAAAGCCGGACTGCTTCTCGCTTGACAGCAGGGGCAACGGACATTTCAGAGGGCACGCCGAGCGCGGGCGGCTGCTGGCGGAGGGTATCATGCGGCGGCTGGAATTTGACAGAGATCTTTCGGAGGAAATAAGCTGGCTTGTATTCCATCATGATGTGGATATTCCCGACGACCGCAAGGAGCTTAAAGCTCTTATAAGGGAGCTTGGCGCGGAGGATCTCAAGCGGCTTTTGCAGTGTGAGATTGCAGACAACCGCGCAAAAAAGGAGGATGCCGAAACCGCTGACGTAAAGCGGCTGCGCGGCGCGCTGACAGCGCTGAACGAAATACTGGACACAGGCGAGTGCTACGACATAAGGCAGCTTGCGGTAACCAAGCGCGACCTGACAGAGCGTCGACTGGTGAACAGTGAGCGTGAAGCGGATGAGCTTATCAATGTGCTGTTTGAGATAGTGTTGGATAAGCCCTCGTTTAACAACAAGCTTATGCTTCTGGATATGGCGGAGCGAAGCAAAAACAAGCTCGAGCAGCTTTCCGCCGAGCGTGAGCAGCGTCTTAAGGCGCAGCGCGAACGTGAAAAAGGCCGCAGAAACGAGCCGATATTCTCAAAAAAGAAAAAATAAACACGTCCGAAATCAGTTTGTGTTTAAAGGTTGACCTAAGGCTGATTATCTGAAAAAATTTAAAAATTCCCACAACCCCGCGCCGTTAGCAGCGCGGGGTTTTGCGCAAACAGCTGCAAAACTCAACAAGCAGCCACGCGCATATTGCGCAAAACCACCTCCGCGCGATTGCGGGAAACGGTCGGGATTTGCTTCGCAAATTCCGACACAGACTGTATATAAAGGTTGACTTAGAGCGGGTTATTTAAAAAATTTCAAAATTTCCACTAAGCATACTCCGTGCAGCTTTGCTGCACTACGCATGCTTAGCGGAAACCGCTCGCGTTTGCGTTTGCAAACGCACGACTTTTTGAAATTTCATGCGCCGACAGTGCGCGGCAAATAGGCTTTTTATACAGACTGGGCCCCCGAACCGTTTTGCGGTTCGGGGGCTTCAATATTCAGAATATTGCTTCGGTTATCCACACATGCGCTGTGTCCAGCGCCTCATACAATCCGATAAACTCACCTTTTCTTGCTTTGCCCATATTAAGCGGATTTTTAGGGATAAGCTGCACCATTATCTTATTTGGCACGTCGAGGTCATTTATTTTGCGGGTGTCTTTTATGGTAAGTCTTGCCGCGTATTCATCACCGCCGCTGCCGTAAAATATGGTATCGCCGCTGCGAATAAGCGGATAGCCCCTGTAATAGAAGAAATTGCTCTCTGACATTATAATACCTCCGTTTATATCTGCTCCCCGTTATGGGGGGATTTTTTGCCCGCCGCGGGAGATCAGAAATTAAGTTCCACCTCGCCGCCATCAATAACAGCCTGAAGATTTGAAAGCAGGCGGTCGGTATAGACCTCGCGAACCTTGAAAAGCACCGTGCCGTTTACGGCAATAATGCTATTGCGGTCATCGGAGCGATAGAACTCTATCACATCCTGAGTCGTGCCGTAGGTGTCCTCGTACCCCTCCCGATAGGTGAATTTAAGTGTGATGAACGGATCGCTCTGCTCCTCAAAATAAAGCTCCTCGCCGATAGAAGTAATGAGATACTGATACAGCTTTCTGAATCCGTCCGCCTTTACCTCCTCACCGTTGCAGGTAATCGTGTTGCTGTCAGCGTCGCCTTCTATCTTAAAGAGATAACTGCCCTGCTCCGTGGTTATTTCAAGCGTGTCCACCGTGTAGATGTAGGGGGATATCGGACGGCGGCTCATTACGTTGTCAAGCGTAAAGGTATACCACGGCGCGCTGTCCTTGTCTATCGCGTATATACCCTCCACACCCTCTATCATGGCATAATAGCCGATAACCGTTGTAAGCGCGGGATTTCCCTCGGTTTCGGATTCGGTGACTTGGACTATCTCGTTGCCAAGCCGCAGCACACGGCGTTTTCCGCCGTATTTGAAGGTCACCTTACAATAGGGATCGTCCAGCCCCGCTTCAGCCATATTCTCCTCTGTCTGCTCAAGCGAGAGGCAGGAAGCCATGGACAGCCCGTATACGCCGTAGCACAGGGTCTGCCCCTTTACCGAATCCACCTCGGTGTTTATGGGCGATATGAAGCGGTGTGAATTGAAGGTGGTGATTATTGCGTCCTCGTCCTCTGCCGCCTCGGCAACATCAAACATGAAGCGTATCTCCACCGGCTCTTCAAAGTCCTTGCGCTCTATAATGAGGTAGTCCAGCTCCTTGGGGTCGTTCTGGGAATAGCCCTCCGTCATGGTAAGCGACGCAAAATCTCTGATATCATTATACGCGCTGCCCACCGAATAATAGCTCACCTGATGAACGTCGCGGCTGTCCGCAAGGCGGAAGTATGCGAAATTTGTCGCCGCGGGATTCTGTATCCCGAAGCAGAGCGAAGCGGAGCTTCCGTCCGTAAACTCCACCTCGACCTGCGCCGAGGGGTTCTCCAGACCGTATTTTTCCAAATCCTCCGCGTTTTCTTCCACAAGCTCCCTTGTGGAAAGTCCCGCCATATTGTTTACAAACGCCCTTATCGACGTATCGTTGGGCGCGACCCCGAGAAGCTCCCCGCTTGTCCAGTATACCTGCGTTTCGGAAGATATGTTCCCTTCCTCATCGGTGGAAGTAACTACGCGCTCAGCGCGGTCAAGCGTAAACTCTCCCTTTTCGTTTTTCACGGTAAGAGACTGCACGTCCTCCGGCTCTTTATCGGTCACCGTCACGGAAGTGTCGGGAACGGAGGAAGAATCTTCGGATTCCTCCTCAACCGCCGGCTTGGTGAGCAGCAGCACCATCAGCACCACTCCCAGTACCAGCAGCACTCCCGCCGCTATAATAACCGTTTTTGTTGATTTTGACAGCTTCATTTATCTGTGCCTCCTGCGTACCCAGATAACGATACCCAGCACAACGACCACTATCGGCACGACTATGCAAAGCACAATACCGAGAACGGTTGAGGTCTGCACGTTCATGTCAAAGGTAACGTTGCTGAAGGACTTGGATTTTATGGTGATGCTGTCCTCCTTGCCGGAAATATAGTTAAACACGTTGATAAAGAAATCGGCGTTGCTGCCGTTGCTCATGGACATAAAGCCCGCGTCAGCCATCTGATATGAGCCGAACGCCGCAACTGTGCTTATCTCCTGTGTGGTGGAGTGTACCCTGTATGCGGCTACCGCGTCGCTGAACACTCCGCTTTCGGCGGTATCGACGTTGAATTCCCCATCGATATCCAACGGGAACAAAAACGCGTTGTCGTAGGTCTGAATAAGCACCTTCTGCTCCACTCCGCCGCGGGAATCGTCACCCCATATCTGCATTATGGGGCGCATATTCGCGCCGTAGTAATACAGCTGCGAGCCATAAGCGCTGCCCGCGTAAGGAGTGTCGCAGATCTGCTGCAAATGTGCATATGCTGTGTATTGGCTGATAAGATAGTTCATATCGCTCTGTCCGACAACGGAATATCCCACCGACATACCCCAGTCGTTGAGGAACTCCTCAATGTTGGGAGTCTGAGGCTGCTCCGCGGACGCGAAATAAAGAAGATTTTTGCCGAACGCGCCGCCGTTGTCAAGAAACCTGTCAAGCTTGGCAAGGTGCTCGTTATCCACGTCCATGGAGGGAGCGAACATCACCACAAAATCTATGTCGCCGTCAATTTCACCCGTTGTGGTGAGATTGAGCTGCTCCACCTCGTAGCCGTTTCTTGTGAGCAGCGTCTGAAGCGCGGAGCTGTCCTGCTCCCCATAGCCCTCGGTGAACGCTACTCTTACCAGATCCTCGTTTGAAACGTACATCATAGCCGACACCGCCGCCTGCTCGATATTAGAGCCTTCGACCACCTGTCTGCCGTAATAATATAGATATTCCTCGTTAAAAAGGAAGTATTCCATAGGGCTTATGATCCTGTGCCTGCCTGTCACGGCGCTCTCCACAACGATATAATCCGTCGAGAGAGTTTCGGATTTGAACTGTGATGTATAATTCGGATTCTGGTTCAGATCAAGGTAATTGAGCGAGATATGGGAACTTGCCATCTCCATCTTTTTCAGCAGCTCGTTTACCTGTTTATAGGCTGTGTTGCGGGATTCAAACTCCGTTTCGGGGGTGAGCACCGTGAAGCTCACGTCGCTTGTAAGCTGCTCCGCAAGATACTTTTCGGTGTTCTCCTCAAGCGAATAGATGCCCGAATCCGTCAAGTCAGCCGTAGTATCAAAACGCTCGGATATCAATCCCACAATAACGTTGACGACCACAACCGCGGCGATGAATACCACCGTAAGCACCACCGACATAGTTCCCCGCTTAAAAGAGCGGGCGTTGAACTTTCTGCCTTTATGCGGCTTTTCACGATTTGCGCTCTTATTTTCGGCGGCGCTCTCCGTGTTCACAGGAGTATCGGCTTCTTTGGACTTTTCAACGTCTATATTTTCAGTCATTTTATCATTACTCATTGGTTCACGTCCTTTCTCAGCTCCAGCGGCGGCGTTCTATAACGCGCATCGTCAGAAAGTTGAATATGACAATAAGGCTTAAGAAAAACAGAATATTCTTAAGACTGAAAATGCCGTAGGTGAACTCCCGATACTTGTAAAATACCGACAGCGAATTGATAATGTCGCTAAGCCACTGCACCGGAACGTATCCAGAAATAATATCAAAAAGGCATAGCAATATATTCGCGCCAATGCTTCCGATAGCGGCTATCATCTGATTTTCCGTCAGTCCCGAGATAAATATTCCCGCGGAAATAAATACTCCGCCCATCAGGATTATTCCGACAAAATTTCCCCACACAGAAGCCCAGCCGAAAACGTTGCCCGCGTTTCCTACCGCAACGGAAAGAAACACCGCGTAGATCAGCATTATCAGCGCTCCGATAAGGAATATCAAAAACGCCGCCAGGAACTTCCCCGCCACCAGTCCGAAAAGGCTGATTGGGCTTGTGAGCGTGAGCTGATCGGTCTTCTGGCGCTTATCGTCCGCCATAGTCCTCATGGTAAGCACAGGGATAAGTATCATCATTATAAAAAACATCCACAAAAAGGTGCTTGAAAGGCTCGCCGAGCCTGTGGTAAGACAGGTCAGCCACAAAAAAAGTCCCGAAAACCCATAAAACACCGCCAGATAAACATATCCCAGCGGCGAGGTGAAATAGGACGCAAACTCGCGTTTCAGTATCGCTGTCATTTCTTCGCTCCGTTCTCGATATTTCCGTAAAAATCGCCTGTGGTAAGCTTAAGGAAGATCTCCTCAAGCGTAAGCTCGCTGCTGCGCATAAGCAGAATGGGATAATTCCGTGACGCCATGCGCTTGAACACCTCGCGGCGGATATCCGCGCCCTCTTTGGCATTAAGCTCGTATTCCGTAACGTTCTTCTCAACGGTGCGGTTCAAATGCACCTCCACCATATCGGGAATTCCGCTGAGCAGCGACTGCACCTCTTTGGCGGGTCCCTCTATCTGCACGGTGAGCTTATGATCCGCGGAAAGGTTATGCGAAAGATGCTCCGCGGTATCGTTCGCTACGAGCTTTCCCTTATCTATAACCACTATCCTGTCGCAGACCGCCTGAACCTCCGACAGAATATGCGATGATAAAATCACCGTATGATTCTTTCCGAGCCGCTTTATCAGTGTTCTTATCTCTATTATCTGCTTCGGGTCAAGTCCTACCGTGGGCTCGTCCAGTATCAGCACCTTGGGATTTCCCACCAGCGCCTGAGCCAGCCCCACACGCTGACGATATCCCTTTGACAGATTACGTATCACTCTGCCGCGTACGTCGGTTATCTTCACAAGACCGCATATCTCGTCAAGGTGCGACTTTTTGGGCAGCCTGCACTTTTTCAGCGAGTACACGAACCCGAGGTACTCATCCACCGTCATATCAAGATACAGCGGCGGCTGCTCGGGAAGATAGCCTATATCCTTTTTTGCCGCGACGGGGTCTTCAAGTATATCAACGCCGTTTATCAGCGCTTCACCGCCCGACGACGAGAGATATCCCGTAAGTATGTTCATAGTGGTGGATTTTCCCGCTCCGTTAGGTCCGAGAAAGCCCAGTATTTCGCTCTCTGCCGCGGAAAAGCTGATATTATTGACCGCCTGCTTGTTTCCGTAGTTTTTGCAGAGATTTTTAACCTCGATCATCATGCCCTCCTGATTTAGATTTGAAATTTTCACGGCACACCCGCATACGCAACACTCCTCAGAGTTTTGCGCAAAATATCACAAACGCATAAGCACCCACACGATCGCCGCGCAAAACGTTGCTCCATATTGCGCGCTTCGGCTGCCGCAAAAAATTCCTGCGCGGGCGCTGCGCTCCGCGTATTTGCGCGTGCCATTACCCGCGCGGATTTTGCTCTGTAAGCTCTCAAATATCCATTATAATTTTACCGCCTGCCCGTGATAAAAAGGTGAAGCCTTTCTGAAAACTCTCTATACATTCTCTAAAAGCTCTATTCCCTTTTTAATGCGCGCAATGCTGTCCTGCTTGCCCAGAATAACAGCAAGCTCCACGCCGCCGCCCGGGGTGAACTGCTTTCCGCTGAGAGCCACGCGAAGAGGGAAAAGGATAACCCCGTTCTTTACACCCTCTTGCTCTATCAGCCTGAAAAGCTCGTCGTGAACGCTCTCCTGCGTGAAATTCTCCAGACCCTCCAGCACGGGGAGTATCTTCTTCAGCGCGTCAAGCGAGGTCTCGGCGTTGGTCTTCATCTTCTTGTTGTTATACAGCGCGATATCGTATTCGGGCAGGCTGTCTATGAAATCAACCTGCTCCGGTATATCGGTGAACAGCTCCGCGCGGGGCTGCAGAACATTACATAGCAGCTCCATGTCAATATCGCCGCGCTTGCAGGTCTGCCTGATATACGGCACGGCTATTTTCGCGAATTCATCGGAGGGCAGCGCTCTCACATAATGCGCGTTGATCGCCTTTAGCTTCTGCGGGTCGAATATCGCGGGAGATTTGGAAATTCCGTCAAGGTCAAACTCCTCTATCATCTCATTTAGCGAGAATATCTCCTTTTCGCCCTTGGGCGCCCAGCCCAGCAGCAGAATATAATTCAATATAGCCTCGGTCATATAGCCCTTGTCCAGCAGGTCCTGGAACGACGCGTCGCCGTCACGCTTAGCCAGCTTGTGGTGCGCGTCTTTCATGATATGCTCAACATGAACGTATGTGGGAGATTCCCAACCGAACGCCTTGTACAGCAGCTCGTATTTCGGCGCGGAGGACAGGTATTCGTTGCCCCTTACAACGTGGGTTATAGCCATAGTGTGGTCGTCTACAACGTTCGCGAAATTATAGGTCGGCATTCCGTCCTGCTTGATAAGCACCTGGTCGTCCAGTATGGAATTTTCCACCGTAATATCGCCGTAAATCTCATCGTGGAAAGTGGTGCTGCCATCGGTAGGAATAGCCTGCCGGATAACATAAGGAACTCCCGCCGCGAGATTAGCGTCTGTCTCCTCCTTGGAGAGATTACGGCAATGGCGGTCATACATGGGAGAGATATTGCTTGCCTTCTGAACCGCGCTAAGCTCCTCAAGCCGCTCCTTGGTGCAGAAGCAGCGGTACGCGTGACCGTTTTCCACAAGCTTCTCCGCATATTCCTTGAACATTCCCATGCGCTCACTCTGTACATAGGGACCGTACTCGCCGCCTACGTCGGGACCCTCGTCCCAGTTAAGCCCGCAGTCACGCAGCGTCTTATATATAACATCTACCGCGCCCTCAACATAGCGCTCCCTGTCTGTGTCCTCTATCCTGAGAATAAACTTTCCGCCGTTCTTCTTCGCCAGCAGATAAGTGTAAAGCGCCGTGCGCAGATTGCCTATATGCATATACCCCGTAGGACTGGGGGCAAAACGGGTTCTGACTGTATTCATTATCTAATCTTCCTTTCCGTTTTTTAAGTTAAAAATATTGATTTAAAAAAATTTTTCCGCGACCCGCCCGCAAAAAATCCGCTCCGTTTCCGCAAGCTCTCGCGGAAAATTTCCTGCGCGGTCGCAATGTTTATCTTTTTTAGCGCTGCTTTGAACGCTTGATTTTCAGGTCGTTCCGAGCTGTATCGCTCGGTTTTGGGGCTGACCTTGACTGTATTGACGGTTTTCAGGTCGCTCGGCGCTTTAATTCATCGCCAGTTCCTTGTCCGCGGCTATCTGTTTTTTAAGCTCCTCTAAATCTGGGAACTTCCGCTCGGGGCGGATAAATCCGCACAGCGACACCGAAACGTTCTGACCGTACAAATCGCCGTCAAAGCCGATTATATGTGTTTCCATGACCACTCCGTCCCCGTCGCGGCGGTTCTCTATCGTGGGCTTTACCCCGATATTCGTGACCCCGCGGTAATTACGCTTGTCAAGCTGCACAAAGCTCTTGTACACGCCGAAACGCGGGATAACGTTAGTTTCCGGAATAATCTGGTTTATCGTGGGAAAGGAGAGCAGCCGTCCGCCTATCTCGTTCCCCCGCACCACCGGCAGTCTGTACCACAGCTCGTAGCCGAGAAGCGTGTTAGCCTCCTCGACGTTCCCGCCGCGGATAAGCTCGCGTATATGCGTGGAGCTTATCATAACTCTGTTGTGGCACACGTCCGGAACTGTTTCGGCGCGCATATCATACCTCGCGCCTATTTCCGCGAGAAGCCCGGGCGTGCCGCTGCCGTTCCTGCCGAAGCGGAAATTTGTCCCGCAGCAGGCGTAGCCCGCATTAAGCCGCTTTACAAGTATCTCCGAAACAAATTCTTCCGCTGTCAGCCCGCATACCTCCGCGAAATCGGGCGCATAGAGATAGTTCACTCCGACGCGGCTCAACAGCTCCCTCTTGTTCTCAAAGGAAATTATATCCTCGGGATTTTTGAATTTGGGCAGGGTGGTGTCGCAGTTAAACGTAAAGACCGCCGAGCTTAGCCCTTCCTGGGAAAGAGCAGCGCGGATAACACCCAGATGACCTAAGTGAAGCCCGTCGAAATATCCCAGCGCGACCGCAGTTTTCCCGGGTATCATGCCGTTGTATGTTATATCAATCAATGTCTGTTACCACCGTCTTTTTATGAAAATCTCTTGACCGAAACAAGCTCTCCGCCCGTCGCTCTCGCGACCCCAAGGAACTCCCCGCCGAAAACGGCGCAAAACTCGTTTTCGGGCGGCTTTGAGGAGAGCCTGTCCGTATCGAGCCGCACACCGTTAAGATAGAGCCGCTTCTGTGTTTCGTCAAGCTCTATGCGCGAAAGCCCCGAAAAAACGCTCTCCACAGGGAGTATCTTCCCGCAAAGCTCCTCATAGCTCATTTCCTTTAAAGTATTCAACGGCAGACTTTGCGAGATATCAAACCCACAGGCTCTCGTTCTCACAAGGCTTGTCATGACAGCTCCCGTGCCCAGCTCCGCGCCTATATCGTCTATAAGCGTTCTGATATAAGTCCCCGCCGAGCAGTCGACTTCAATAACTCCCTTTTGCCCGTCAAACTCGACGCGCTCCAGTCGCGTGATACGTATCGGACGGGGCTTGCGTTCCACCTCGATGCCTTTGCGCGCAAGGTCGCAGAGCTTCTGTCCGCCGACCTTCAGGGCGGAATACATGGGGGGAATCTGCATTATATCTCCTCGGAACTTCTCCAAAGCCTTTTCAAGCATGGCTGTCGTAACAGCTGCCATGCCGCTCCCCGTAACATTTCCCCATATATCCAGCGTATCGCTTTTATATCCGAGCGCGAAGCCCGCGCGGTAACTCTTATCCGAATCCGGGACAATGTCGACAGCCTTCGTTGCGCCGCCCGCGAATATAGGCAGAACACCTGTTGCCATAGGATCCAGTGTGCCGCCGTGACCCACCTTTTTGGTGTGCAGCAGACCGCGCATAACAGCTACAACGTCAAAGGAGGTAAACTCCTGCGGCTTATCCACAATAATTATTCCCGTCATAAAGCCCCGAATTTGCGGACAGCCTCGCAGCACGCCTCCACAATAGCCCTTTCCGCTTCTTCAAAGCTGCTTGTAAACGAGCAGCCCGCGGAACGCTCATGACCGCCGCCGCCGAATTTCATGCATATCTCGGCGCAGTTGATATTTTCTCCCGAGCGCAGCGAAGCCTTGAAAACTCCCCTTTTCTTTTCCTTTAGAGTTATCCCGACCTCAACGCCCTCTATCTGCCGCGGCAGAGCCGACATCGCGCCCACGTCGTCACTGTCGATATCCGGAATGTTCTCCAGCATCGAAAGCGGCACGGAAACAAGCGCAACCTTGCCGTCCTCAAAATACTTTATGCCGTTAAGAACCTCGCGCTCCAACTGAAGCCGCCCCTGCGTTTTCAGGTCGAACATAGCGTAGTTTATAGCGGCGGTTTCAGCTCCGCACTTTATCATCACCGCAGCTATCATATGGCTCTGCGGCGTTGTGTTGCTGTATTTGAAGCAGCCCGTATCGGTGGCGATACCGGTATAGATGCAGTTTGCCGTATCCCTGTCGATATCCGTTTCCAGCGCGCAGATGACCTCGTAGACAAGCTCCGCCGCCGCCGCATACTCGGACTTCACCAGCACCCTTTTTGCGTAGTGCGTGTTGGAAAGGTGATGGTCTATGCAAAGCTCAGCCTTGTCACCCAGTTCCTTCATTTCGCCCAGCAGCTTGGTATCCGCAACGTCCACGCAGATTATATTTTCCGTTTCAAACTCCTGCACCGACAGTCCTCTGAACATATAATCGAATTTATGAGGAATGGAGTCGGGGCAAACCGCGTTAACCTTTTTTCCCATGCGGCGCAGCGTTCTGCACAGCGCCCAGCCGCAGCCAAGCGTGTCGCCGTCGGGACTTGCGTGCATGAGAATAAGGTAGTTGTCATTCTCTCTGAGAAATTCCGCCGCGTATGCAACGTCAATCGTCATCATTATGCTCCTCCGTATCCTCCGCAGTATCACTCTCACGCTGATCGTCCTTATGGAATCCCGCAATGATATCCTCTATATGCTCGCTGTATTCCAGCGAATTGTCCGCAAGGAAAATAAGTTCGGGGATCTTTCTCACCCTTATGCGTGAGGAAATACATTTTTTGAAATAGCCCGCCGCCGCCGTCATTCCCTCGACAGCCTTGGCGGTACGATCCTCACCGCCCATACAGGCAATCATAACCTTGCAGTAGGACAGATCGTTGGTGACCTCACAGTGAGTGACCGTCACGAAATTCTTAGCCACCCGCGGATCCTTTACGCCGCCCACAGCCGCCGATATCTCCCGCTTAATATCCTCGTTAAGTCTTTTTATATTAAAATTAGCCATCAAAAAACCTTTCTGTTAAGCTTTGTTGACGAGAAGTAAATGATTTAAAAGGAATTTCAAAATTCTCACTGAGCCCGCTGCGTTGCACTTCGCTCAACTGCGCGTGTTTAGCGAGAACCGCGCGGCATATGCCATGCGGTGAGTTTTGCGCAAAATGCTATAAAATGGCATAAGTCATCACGCGATTGCTGCGCAAAACTTCACGCGCGGCTTTTTGAAATTCTGATGCGACGACACTCCGCTGACACAATTTTAATCTCTGTACTCCTCCATCATATATGCTTCAAAGATGTCACCTTCCTTGATGTCGGTGTACTTTTCAAGGCTGATACCGCATTCGTAGCCCGCGGCAACCTCCTTGACGTCCTCCTTGAAGCGGCGCAGACCCGCAATTTTATCGTCGCCGATAATTATTCCATCGCGCACTATTCTCACCTGTCCGTTTCGTGCTACCTTTCCGTCAAGCACATAAGAACCCGCAACTATCCCGACATTTGTTATCTTGAAGATATTTCGTACCTCTACTCTGCCAAGCTCGACCTCGCGGAATTTCGGAGCAAGCATTCCCTTCATAGCCGCGGTGATGTCCTCGATAGCGTCATAGATGACGCGGTACAGACGCACTTCTATGCCCTCGCGCTTCGCGTGCTCCTGCGCGGATGGGTGAGGTCTTACGTTGAAGCCGACGATGATAGCGCCCGAAGCCATAGCAAGCATTACATCGCTCTCGCTTACCGCGCCCACAGCGCCGTGAATTACTCTGACGCGCACTTCCTCATTGGTTATCTTTTCAAGCGACTGCCGTACGGCCTCCACAGAACCCTGAACGTCCGCCTTTACGATTATGGGCAGCTCCTTTACATCGCCCTGCTCGATAGAGGAGAAGAGATTGTCGAGGGTAACCTTCTGATAAGCCTTGAATTGCTCCTCCTTAGCCTCGTGCTTGCGCTTTTCAACCAGCTCGCGGGCAAGCTTCTCGTCCTCTACCGCCGCAAACGTATCGCCTGCCGACGGAACCTCCGCAAGACCCATTATCTCAACCGGTACGGCGGGACCCGCTTCGGTAACCGTTCTGCCCTTATCGTCGTGCATTACGCGTACGCGCCCGACAGCCGTACCCGCGATGATAATATCGCCCGTGTGCAGTGTACCGTTCTGTACCAGCATGGTAGCGATGGGACCTCTGCTCTTGTCCAGACGCGCTTCTATTACCGCGCCCTTTGCCAGTCTGTTGGGATTTGCCTTCAGCTCCAGAACGTCCGCGGTCAGTCCCACCATTTCAAGCAGGGTATCCATTCCCGCGCCCGTCTTGGCGGAAACGGGAACGCAGATAACGTCGCCGCCCCAATCCTCGCAGACGAGGTCGTACTTGGTAAGCTCTTCCTTTACCTTTTCGGGGTTTGCACCCTCTTTATCCATCTTGTTTATCGCGACAATTATTGAAACTCCCGCAGCCTTTGCGTGGTTGATAGCTTCCACGGTCTGCGGCATTATGCCGTCGTCCGCCGCCACTACCAATATGGCGATATCCGTTATCATCGCGCCGCGTGCTCTCATTGAGGTAAACGCCTCATGCCCGGGGGTATCCAGGAAGGTTATATCCCTGTCAGCAACCTGAACCCTATACGCGCCGATATGCTGGGTAATGCCGCCCGCTTCTGTCGCGGCAACACCCGACTGCCTGATATAGTCGAGAATAGAGGTCTTTCCGTGGTCTACGTGACCCATGACCACCACCACGGGTGAACGCGGCAGAAGATCCTCGGGCTTATCCTCGATGTCCTCAAACAAGCGCTCCTCTATGGTAACGACTATCTCTTTCTCTACCTTTGCTCCCAGCTCCTCCGCAACAAGCGAAGCGGTATCAAAATCTATAACCTCGTTGATGCTCGCCATAACACCAAGATTGAACAGCTTCTTGATAACGTCTGTGGCAGTAGCCTTAAGCCTTGTGGCAAGCTCGCCCACGGTAATCTCATCGGGTATCTGCACCCTGAGCTGCTGCTTCCTCGCGCGCTCCAGCTCCAGCCTTTTAAGCTTCTGCGCTTCGGTTTCACGCTTTGCGCCATACTGCTTGCCGCCCTTCTTCTGGGACTTCTGCTGTATCTTCTGCTTGCTGCGGAAGCTGTCGTTATTCATCTTCGTGGCGGGAGCAATGCTCTCGTATCGCTCGTTGTACTTATCAAGCTCCACATAGCTGCCTCTGGTATCAACGGTCTTTGTAACCTGCTCACCGCGCTGAACAGCCTCTCCCTTGGATTTCTGATGTACGGGAGGAGTATTCACCTTTATCTTGCTGCTGTCTATGGCGGGCTTCGCGGCGGGCTTTACCGCCTGTGCTGCCGTCTTTGCGGCACGGTTGTCCTTATTATCCCTGTTGTCGCGGTTATCTCTGCGGATATCGCGGTTGTCCCTGCTATCCCTGTTGTCGCGTCCGTCGCGCCGATTGTCGCGGGGCTTTTCACGCTGATCGCGCTGCTCGTTCCTGCCGTCGCGGTTGTTTCCCGAGGGCTTGGGAGCGGGCTTCTCGCGGTTCTCCTGCTTCTCCGGCTTTTTCTCGGACTCGGCTTTCTTGACCTCAGGCTTGCTTTCCTGCGGTTTTTCCGCCGTTTCGGGCTTCGCCTGCTCGGCTGCCGCGGAGATCGGTTCGGATTTAACCTCGGGCTTTTTGTTTTCCTTTTTCTCCGACTTTTCAGACTTTTCGGACTTTTCGGGCTTTTCGGCCTTGTCTGCTTTTACCGTCTTTTCGGGTCTTTCGGCGGAATCCTTAACGGACTTTTCCTCCTTAGCCTTTTCCTCGTCGGTATCTTTCTTAGTCTTTTTGGCGGCGGCTTTTTTCTTCGGCACTACCGCGGATTTTTCCGTTTTGATATCCTTGGTTCTGCTGAACTCTGCCGTTACGTTCTCCACCTCGTGCATTCTCGTGAACTTTTCAAGAACGTACTCCATCTCGTCAACCGAGAGTGAGCTTTGAGCTTTTCTCGGCGTTCCTCCGAACGCTTTATCCAGCAGCTCGATAAGCTCGCTGTTCTCTATTCCCAGGTCCTTCGCGGTATCCTGGAGCTTATATTTGTTCTGTTTGTTTGTTGGCAATGTAAATTCCTCCAAATTCGATTAACTTTCGTTATCTTCCCTTTTCAGCTCGGGAATATGTTTAATACTAATTCCTCATTGAAAGTGTACACAAAAAATCTTCGCAAAAATCATATATAAGAGTTTTTACTTGATTTTTGTACACTTTCTAATTGGGATAAGTATAAGGAAGCACCGATCATTACACGAACGCCCTGTTCAAACGATGGAACTGACGCGACCGATCGTGTTGAAATTCGCTTTAACCGGTTATTCCTTTGATCAAAGAGCCGTACAGACCCTCGTCGAGAACGAGAAGCACCCCGACGCGCTTACCAAGCGCCGACTCCGCCTCGTCCATGGTGAATTCTGCCCGAACGACCGTCTTGCCGTGTTTCTCCGCCGCGAACCGAATTTCCTTTTCGGTTTTTGGGGAAACGTCCGCCGCCAGAAGCAGTCCCGCCGTTTTGGTTTTGGGGGATCCCAGCTCCTGCACCGCCGCGTCAAAGCCCATCACAAGCTTTCCCGCACGGCGGCAAAGACAGACCGTCGAAAGAGTCTTATTGATTTTCGGTCAGCTCCTTTTCAAGAATATCATATATTTCATCGGGAACTTTGCACTTTAACGCCCGCTCCAGCTTGTGAGCCTTCTTTACCGCCGCAAAGCACTTTTCGTCGCGGCAGATATAAGCTCCGCGTCCCGATTTCTTTCCCGTGGGGTCGATGGAAACATCTCCCTCCTTGCTGCGGACGACTCTCACTGCGCCTTTTTTTCCTATCATCTCGCCGCAGCCTATACATTTTCTGAGCGGCACGCGCTTTTCCTGCATTTTCCCGTCTCCTTTATTCCTCAGCAGCGATCTGCTCCGCCGCTTCACCGTCCTCGGCGCTTTCCGAAGCGGTATTCTCAGCTGTTTCGGTTTCCTGTTCCTCCGAGATGAACTCCGAGCCCGAATCCTCGGTATTTTCGGCATTATCCACGCTCTCCTCGGGTTCTTCCTGAACAAGATATTTCTCGTCCAGCGGAACGACCTCGAAGTCTTCGGGAGTAACGGCGCTTTCCGCCTTTATGTCTATTTTATATCCCGTCAGCTTTGCCGCCAGCCACGCGTTCTGTCCCTTGTTTCCGATAGCCAGCGAAAGCTGATTGTCGGGCACTATGACCTTGCACATACGTCTGTCGGGATTGGGATTGGTAATTACCACACGCGTAACGTCGGCGGGCTTAAGTGCCTGCTTTATGAACTCCTCGGGGTCATCGCTGTACAGCACCACGTCCACCTTTTCGCCCTTTATTTCCTTGGTCACGGCGTTTATGCGGCTTTTCTGCGGACCTATGCAGGCTCCCACCGCATCAACATTGGGATCGTTGCTTATTACGGCGATTTTGGAGCGGCTGCCCGGCGCGCGGCTTACCGCTTTTACCTCTACCGTTCCGTCGTATATCTCGGGGCACTCCAGCTCGAAAAGCCTTTTGATAAGCCACTTGTCGGTTCTTGAAACCTTGAGATACTGGTTCTTGTCACCCTCCTTATACTCCTTGGAAACTCCCGAAATATATACCTTTACAACCTGTCCTACCTCAAGTATCTCACCCGGAATCTGCTCGCTTCTCGGAAGGATAACCTCGTTATGAGCGATTTCCACCGTAACGTGTCCCGACGGCTCGATTTTGGATACTACCGCGGATACCGCTTCGTTCTCATATTCTCCCCAAAGCTCGCTCATCCGCTGGCGCTCCGCGTTGCTGAAGCCTTGCTTTATCAGATCCTTGGCATTTTTGGCTGCGATCCTCTTGAAAGTATGCGTGTCGATGGGACAACGCACCTTATCTCCCACCTCAAGCGTGGGATCGATCTTTCTCGCCTCCTCCAACACTATCTCTATCTCCGGCTCATAGAGCGTATCAACCACCTCTATGACCTCTTTGAGAATGCTTACGTCAAAGATACGGTGCTCAAAATCAATATTTACCACGACCGAATTTTCCGTATCATCAAGGTGCAGGTTTGATTTCAGGCTCTTTTCGATGGCAAATTTTATCTTTTCCGCGAGAATGCTTGTGTCAATTCCCTTTTCCTCTGCCAGAACAGCAAGGTTATCAAAGAAATTTCCGAAATCCTCGCTCTTGGGTGTCTTTCTTTTAGCCATTTTCCTTAAATTCCTCCATTGTTTATACTGCGCGGCTGTACACCGCCCGATTTTTCTTTTTCAATCAGTCAAGCTCGTCATAATCGTCGAAATCGTCATAATTTATCCCCGAAACCTCCGATACGGCAAGACAAACGCTTCCGAAATCCCCCGAAACGGTTATCCTTTCCCCGTCAAAGCCGTCCAGCGTGCACTTCACCGTCTTTTCGGGAAGCCCCTCGCACAGCTTGTAGGTCTTGAGCTTTATCCTTTTCCCCACCGACGGCTCCAACTGAGCAACTCTCCTGACTGCCCGCTCAAGTCCCGCGGAGCCTATCTCAAGATAATCCACCCTGTCGATAAAATCCTGCCGGTCGATGACGTCGTTTATAAGACCGTCTATCGATTCGCAGTCGTCTATCGACACGCCGCCTTTCTTATCTATCAGCACACGGAGATACCACCCCGCGCCCTCTTTAACAAAAACCACGTCCCACAATGAAAAACCGTGAGACTCCACGATATCCCTGACCGCCGCCTCCGCGGCGGACTCCACCGCGTTAAAGCCCTTAGCCAAAGCCATTGGGCAAAGCCTCCTTCCGCTGATCCCGCCGCCGCTGCGGCGGCTCTTCGCTCATACAAAACTTAAAGACCGGAGCGAAGCCCCAGTCTTTAGCCTAATCTATCTTTTGTATTATACCACACTTTTTTCCAAAAATCAAGTAGTATTCCGAATTTTTTTACATTTTTCTCAAATTTTATTTTTAATCGTTACAAAGATACCGTTTCCCGAACCTCGCCGACTACCGACCATCGGAAATCCCTCGGCGTCTGCGGCTCGCTTTTATCGGCGGCATACAGTATTTCCTCCGCGCTCGCGGTGTGAACCGACAAAGATATCCTTACCATAAAATCGCATCCGGTATCGGCAAACCTGCGGCACAGAGCGCCAAAGCAATGGCGCAGACGGCTTATGCTCCCCGCCGTAAGCAGCAGAGCAAGCTGTTCGCCCCGTACAAAGGCACTGTCGGCAAAATCGCATTTTAAAATCATAACCGCCTTATCACGTGCGATGCCCTCCGAGCTTATCAGCATTGCGCCGATATACGGGTCGCCTGACATATCGGCACGGTTTTTGACATAATATTCGGCGTACAGCCCCGTTTCGGCATCGATTTTCTTATAGCAGTCAAAAACCTCCATTTGCCGCTCCTCCGAAACCGCATCGGTTTCATATACCGCCGCCAGAAACCCCGACGAACCCGCGCCGCGGCATGGAGAAAGCTCAAAGGTATGATCTCCGCTGCGGATAAGCTGACCGTCAGTACCGCTCAGCGCGGAAAGCTCCGTCCCGAAGCCCGCAGCGCATGACTCAAGCGCTCCGCGGAAATCATTAAAGTAATCAAAAGGCGCTGCGATCGGATATAACGCCCCTTTCTCAAAATCAAGCCTCATAAGCAGATTATACCCTTTCAGCGTGGGACGGTATTTGTGCTTAAGGCTTCTGACAAAAATAAAAATGTTATGCGGACAGCTTTTCGGGCGGATCAGCTCAAAATCAGTCCAGAGATAGGCATCGGCGGGCTTGACGCGGATTCCGTTCAAAATCAGCCTCCCGCTTGTGAGCCGCTCCTTCATGCAGCTCAACTCAAATATGTGCGAGTATGTTTCATAATCCGCGGGATAAATCCACCCGCTTTCCGCCAGCCCGGCAAAATATCTGCCAAGCGCGGGTCCGTTGGCGGCAGGCTTTACGGACTGCCCGAGAATATCGCATTTTCCCGTTTTGGTATTCACGCGGATCACCTCAAGGCAGCCTTCAAAATTTGCCGCCGCACCGAATATCGGTCGGTTGTTGTCCATTTTCCTCTCCTTGTATTTATTTTGTTCCGATGACGGCGCGGCGGTATATTTATCAGCCCGCTTCAACGGCGGTACAGTGCCGCGTCCGACATTCTATATCAAGTATATCACCGCCCGCGCGGAATAGCAATCAGAACATTTTAGGCAAAGTACACTTATTTTGTATGTTTTAACCGACATTAATTGAAATGCAAATAAAAATACTTGCTGGCGCTTCGATAAAAATTGTTTTATTCACATCGCATATCCCTTGCTAATTATTCAGCGCATAAAAGTATATTTAATCAGTATGTATTATGACTGCATTGGTTTTTAGTGATTATTCACAATGCAAAGAAAGAAAATTGTCGAAAACACGGTAAAAAGAAAAATCTAAAGAAAATTTCGCACGCGTTATATTCAATTATGCCTTATAAAAACCGGAATTTCAGGGAGGAGCATAAAATTATCTTACTGTAAACTTCCATAGTCAAAATGCACAAATGGCATAAACGGAACTCAAACAGTGTTAAATTGCCAAAAAAATCTTGACAATACACGTTTCATATGATATGATAGAATATATTTAGACCTTTTTATATATGTTTGAGCTAAAATATAACAGTATAAAGGAGAATCTCTATGAACGATTTCATGAATCCGGAACTATCGCCGCATAAGCGCGCGGAGGCTCTTGCGGACGAGCTGACCACCCAGCAGCAGGCGGAGCAGCTCACATACGATGCTCCGCCCATTCCCGCCGCAGGTCTTCCCGCATACAACTGGTGGAACGAGGGACTTCACGGGGTGGCGCGTGCGGGTACAGCCACCGTGTTTCCGCAGGCGATAGGTCTTGCCGCCGTATTTGACAGAGATGTTATAAGGCGGGTGGGACACGCCATCGCGACCGAAGCCCGCGCAAAATACAACGCTGCGCAAAGGCACGGGGACTGCGACATCTACAAGGGACTTACACTCTGGACGCCAAACATCAACATCTTCCGCGACCCACGCTGGGGACGCGGTCACGAAACCTACGGCGAGTGCCCCTATCTTACCGCCGAGCTTGGCGTTGAAATGGTAAAGGGCTTGCAGGGCGATGGAAAATATCTTATGACCGCCGCCTGCGCCAAGCATTTTGCCGTTCACAGCGGCCCCGAATCTCTCCGCCACGAATTTGACGCGAAAGCCTCCCCGAAAGATATGGAGGAAACCTATCTCCCCGCTTTTAAGGCACTTGTCACAAAAGCGCGCGTGGAGAGCGTCATGGGAGCTTACAACCGAGTTAACGGCGAGCCCGCCTGCGCAAGCACCGCGCTTTTTAAAAAGCTAAAGGAGTGGGGATTTGACGGCTACTTCGTATCGGACTGTTGGGCAATACGGGATTTCCACGAGCACCATATGGTGACCTCCACCGCCGCCGAATCCGCCGCAATGGCTATAAAGGCAGGCTGCGACATAAACTGCGGCAACACCTATCTTCATCTGCTCTCGGCACTCAAGCAGGAGCTTATCTCACCCGATGATATACGGAATGCCTGCGTTCACGCGCTCCGCACAAGAATACGGCTCGGGCAGCTTGACAAAACGGAGTATGACAACATTCCCTACGAAAAGATCGCCTGCGCGGAGCATAAGGAGCTGGCGCTGGAGTGCGCGGAAAAATCCGCGGTGCTGCTAAAAAACAACGGTATACTGCCGCTTTCCCGCGACAATATCCGTACTCTGGCGGTTATAGGTCCGAATGCCAACAGCTGCGCGGCTCTTTACGGAAACTACAACGGCACAGCGGACAGTCTTTCCACTTTTCTTGCGGGTATACAGGAGAATTTCAGCGGACGGGTGCTGTATGCGGAGGGCTGTCACCTTTACAAGGACAGGACTCAGGGGCTTGTGCGCGCGGGCGACAGGCTTTGCGAGGCGATTTCCGCAGCGGAATGCGCCGACGCGGTAATACTTTGTCTTGGTCTGGACGCTACGCTTGAGGGCGAAGAGGGCGACACGGGCAACGAATTTTCCTCCGGCGACAAAAAAGATTTGCGTCTTCCCGAAAGTCAGCGCGAGCTGCTGGAAAAGGTAAGGGCGGTCGGTAAGCCTACGGTGGTTGTTCTGGCAGCGGGAAGCTCTGTAAATATTGAGGGCAGCTGCGACGCGCTTATCGATATGTGGTATCCCGGACAGTGCGGCGGAACGGCTCTCGCCAAAATTCTTTTCGGGGATATCTCTCCCTCGGGAAAGCTCCCCGTGACA
The DNA here is from genome assembly GCA_910587135.1 of uncultured Oscillospiraceae bacterium. Lineage (GTDB taxonomy): Bacteria > Bacillota > Clostridia > Oscillospirales > Ruminococcaceae > CAG-115. The sequence continues at coordinate 11,171 of CAJULF010000006.1, read as the reverse complement.
TTCTACAAGGATTCCGACAAGCTCCCCGAATTTACCGATTACTCCATGAAAAACCGCACCTATCGCTACTGCTCCGCGGATAATATCCTTTATCCGTTCGGATACGGGCTGACCTACTCGCGCTTTGAATGCGGAGATATGAAGTATTCCGCAGGAAGCGTTGAAGTAACGGTCACGAACGTCGGCGGGCGTTTTACCGAGGACGTTCTCCAGATTTATATCAGCTCAGATGCCGAGGGCGCTCCCAAATGCAGTCTGTGCGGCTTTGAGCGCATTGGTCTTGAAGCGGGCGAGAGCAGGAAAATCGTTGTACCCATTGACGACAGCGCGTTTGAAACCGTCGACGAAAACGGTGTAAGAGCCCTGCGCGGCGGTAAATTTAAACTGTACGCGGGCTTCTGTATGCCATCGGAGCACAGCGGATTCAACGTTTACGGTGAAGCGGCGATTGAAGTGGAGCGGTGAGCCGTATAAAACGGTAACTCAAAGCAGTACGGAAATTCTGACTTTGTACCCCGCCAAAGGGATTTTTTGGAATCCTCATTTTCAAAGATGTTTAGCTTGAAAGCATTTTATTCCGTAATGATGTTATGAGAATTTGAAGCTGTATTTGCTTTTTAAACAAAATTAACCGCCGACACGCTTGTGCCGGCGGCATTTTTTATACCTTTACCGTTACGGTTTTGGAATAGGGACTGTACACCTTTTTGTTGTTTACAGTAACATATGAGCGTACTTTTACATTGTAGGTCTTTCCGCTTGAAAGTCCTGTTTTCGTGTAAGACAGCTTTGAGGAATCGGTTATTGTGGCGGTCTTGGTGAACTTGCCGCCCTTCGGCGCTATCCACACCTCATAGCCCGACGCTCCCGTGGACTTCGCCCACTTTATAACCGCCGTGCCCGATTTGGATTTTTTAGCGGTCACGGAAGAGGGAGCGGGAGACGTTGCCGCCGCAGACACCTTTGAGCTGTACTCGGAAACGACCCCGGAGCCATTTGCCGTAACATAAGCCGCCACAACATAATAATAAGCAGTGCCCTTTTTAAGCCCTTTATCGGTATAGCTTGTATCAAGAACAGAAGCGACCTTTTTCAACTTACCGTTTTTGGTGGAAGCACGGTAAATATTGTAACCGGTAGCGCCATTTACAGCTTTCCATGTAAGATCAATTGAACTGGTGGATTTTGTCACCGCCTTTACCCCCTCTGGGGCGGCGGGAGATACCATTACGGAAACGGTTTTTGAAGCGCCGCTTACCGTTGTCACGGTTATATCCGCGGAGCCGGGCGCTTTGGCGGTTATCTTGCCGCTTTCGTTTACGGATACCACCGCGTTGTTGGAGCTGTAAAACTTGTAAATATCGCTGAACTCACCCGAAGTGGGGCTGACGGTTATTTTCAGATTGTCGCTTCCGCCTACCGTCAGCTTGGTCTTACCGGTCACGGAAACCGAGGACGGGGCGCTATATGCCGATTTGCGTGAGCCGCTGTAACTCTCCCAGCTTGTGGCATATTTGGACGGGTAGTATACCGTGCCCGAAACGGAAACGCCCAGCGCGCTGTTAATATTGACATAATCTCCGCCGAATACAATTTTTTCGACATTGTTGCAGTTTGCTAACGCATTACTGCCGATCTTATTTACGGTGGGTGCTATGTATATCTCCTTAAGAGAAGAGCAGCCCGAAAAGGCTTCCTCACCGATGGATTTTGTACCATTGCAGAGAAATACGGTGGTCAAAGACGTGCACTTATGAAAAGCGAAATTGCCTATTGCGGAAAGTGAATAAGGCATATTTATCGTGCCAAGACTTGTGCAGCCCGAGAAAGCGCTCACACCGATAGATGTAACGCTGTCCGGAACAGACAGGGATTTCAGCATGGAGCAATTTGCAAAAGCGGAATCTCCGATAGTTGTCAGATAAAGCGGCAGGGTAACCGTAGAAAGCTTAACACAGCCCTCAAACAGCTTGGCGGGAAGCTCTTTGGTCTGACCCGACAAGTTGGCGCTGAGCATGGAAGTGCAGCTTGCAAAAGCGCCTTCGCCCAAAGTATTCACCGAATTCGGCAGAGTTATCGCCGCAAGAGATGTGCAGCCGAAAAACGCGTTAGCACCTATGGTCTGGAGAGTATCGGGCAGCGATATCTTTGTAAGCGCGGTGTAACCGCTGAAAGCGTTCGCGCCTATCTCCTTGATTCCCGAAGCCAAGGAAATTGACGTTATCCTTTGTCTGAAATTATTCTGAGCCAGTCCCATAACGGAAACTACCGGAACTCCGCCCAGCTTAGCGGGCACGGAAACCTCGGTATTGGTTCCCGAATAACCGATTATAGTCGCCGTTCCGGACGATATCGAATACTCCCACTCGCCGTCGAAATCCGCATAGGCTCTGTCAAAACAGAAAAACACAGAGAACGATAAGAGCATTACAAACGTCATGATGAATGCTGCTGTCTTGTTTATTCTTGTCTTTACCATAATATCCTCCCAAAATATTATAAAGGGCGTCTCCGAAAACCGTTTTGAACAGATAAAACGGCAGAGTGCTTCGACAGCATAAAAAGCCGCCGAAGCAAGGCTGTATACCCTGCGAAGAAACCTGACGCAACAGGCGGTGTACTCTGATATTTTTCTTCAAACAAGGTTTTTAGAGATACCCTAAAGTACTGTAAAAATATTTTACCACATTTAAACAAAAATTGCAAGGGATAGATTTGTACAATTTTACATGAACAAAACAGTAATTTTAAACAAAATAAAAGCAGCGCCTCACAAGCTTTGTACGGCGCTCCTCAATCTGTATATAATGGTTAACCTAAATTGGATCATTTAAAAAATTTCAAAATTTCCGTTAAGCATACGGAGCGGAACGAAGTATACTTAGCGGAAACCGCGTGCGTTTGCTAACGCAAACGCACGACTTTTTGAATTTTCATTTGCCGGGAAAAAAACGGTTAAAGCGGCATAAACGCTATATCACCGTCCATAATCGTTGCACGGCAGCGGGAATTGATATTGTTTACCTTATGGCTGAACGCGTTTATTCTCAAGGTAACTCCGGGATAGATCGTGCCTTTTACCGAAACCGAGAGATTCTGACACAGCTCCAAAGCAACCTCTATCTCGCTTATGCGGCTTTTGCTGCGCTTTATTTCCTGCTGAAGCTGAAGCCTGTTGCGCACCGATACCATTTTAAGCTGGGCGCGGTCGGGGGACAGCTTGGTTTTCTTGGACTGCTCCTCCAGAGTTTTTACGATAAGCCCAAGCTGCTCACATTTATCCTCCATCTCCGCAACACTGCGCATAAGAGATTCCTTTTCCTGCGAGAGCACGGCATTGTTTCCGAGGGTTATCTCGGTTTTCGCATAGCTTTGAGATCCGATAACCGTAGCTTCGATATTCTCCAGAGCAGTATATTTTCCGCCCATCATAACGCCCTTTCCGGTGGCAATAATGCTCTTTCCCGCAAACACCTCGCCGCCGACAAAAGACACGCTGGTAACGTTATTGTCACATTTTACCTTTGAGTTCTCGCAGAATCCCAGCTTAACATTGCCCCTGCAATTTATAACCGAGCTGTTGGCGCCTATCCTTACGGTTATATCACCGTCCGCGTCAAGCTCCGCACCCGTTACCGAACCGTTTATGGTTATATTCTTTTTGGACGTGACCTTATATCCCTCAAATACGCTGCCGCGTATAGAAACATTTCCTATAAAATCAATATTGCCGCTGGACACGTCAACATCGCCGTTGATAACCAGATCTTCTTCAACAACGAACTCTCCCTTACTGAAACGCAGATTTCCGTCAATCGCCGCAATAAGCTCTGTTCCGTCATTTATCAAAGAAGTGCCTTTTCCCGCCTTGACTTTAGCAGGAGAGCCCTTTTTCTGTGCCACGGGCTTGCCCATTATATCCATACCGGGAACACCGTCAGTATTAAGTATAATGGTTGCTATAGTGGTACCTTTGGTTATATTGTTGACAATTCCGAGATTCTTGAAGTCGACAACTCCGTGTTCGTCCATGACGGGCGCTTTGGTGCTGTCCATTTTGAATTTATAATCCACTCTGCCGTCGCTGCCGTCTATCGGCGGAGTCCAACGCGCCACGCAGATATTCTCATCATAACGCCTGTTGTCTATTGCGCCCCTGATCTCGTCCTCAAGTATCCCATGGGAGATCAATTTGTCATTTATCGCCGCCAGCACCTTATCATATGTCATTTCCTGTCCGCCCCCCTCGGGCTTTGAAAATGACATAAACGCCGTAGTATAATTAGGAGCGACAGACACTTCCACAACGGAATTTACCACTTTTCCCTCATAAGAGTTCCCAGACATAATTATCCCCCTTTTTCACAGGTTATAGTATCGTAAGCGGCACGCCCGCTGTCCCGGTATTTGCGGAAACCGCGGCACGCTCCGCTGTTCTTCATTACTATACATTATATCATATTTCCGGATTTTTTGCAACAAATTATTATTTTTTCAGATAAAACAACAAAAACCATTATTGTATTTTGGTACAATTATATAGAAATTCTTCGAAAGCAAGATCGTTTTTGGATATAATATGGGTTTTCAGACGCTCCCGCAAGCTCCGCGCGACAGTTTTAATTTATTTTTTCGGATATATCGAAAGGAGTTGTCTGGTAAACAAAATAATTCAGCCAGTTTGTAAACAGCAGCGTGGCATGAGATCGCCAGTTCATTACGGGAGGATTCGCGGGGTTATCGTCGGGATAGTAATGCCGCGGCACTGCGGGGACAAGTCCCTTTGCCAAATCTCTGCGGTACTCCGTATCCAGCGTTTCCGCGTCGTACTCGGAATGCCCCATAATGAAAAAATACTTGCTGTCCTCGCTGCACACCGCGTAAACCCCCGCCTCATCGGACAGCGCCATCAGCTTCAGCTCCGGCACTTTAAGTATATCCTCGGCGCGCACCTCGGTATGGCGGGAATGCGGCGCGCGAAACTCACTGTCAAAACCCCTGAACAATCTTGATTTGGGCGTGAGCATTCTATGCGTGAACACGCCGGACATCTTTTCGGGCATCACATATTTTGGAATACCGTAATGATAATACAGAGCCGCCTGCGCCGCCCAGCATATGTGAAATGCGGAGTGCACATGGCTGCCAGACCACTCCATAATCTCACACAGCTCGTCCCAGTATTCCACCTCGCCGTAATCCAACAGCTCAACAGGCGCTCCCGTTATGATAAGTCCGTCAAGATTTGTGTCCTTAATATCGTCAAACGTCTTGTAGAACTGTCCAAGATGCTCCGCGGGGGTATTCTTCCCCACATATGTGGAGGTCTGCAAAAGCGTTACCTCGATTTGCAGCGGCGAATTTGACAGACACCTCAATATCTGAGTTTCCGTCGTTATCTTCGTCGGCATAAGATTCAATATCCCTATTTTAAGCGGTCTTATATCCTGATGGAGCGCTCTGTGCTCCGTCATAACAAATATATGCTCGTTCTCCAGCACGCTTTGCGCGGGAAGTCCGTCGGCAATTTTTACAGGCATACTCTCAGCTCCTTATTTTGATTTGGATTTTCCGAACCGCCGCCTATGACGCTCGCGGAATAGGCACTTTCCCTCTGTACGGATGATTTCGGAAAATTCCCGCGTGGACTTTCTTTGACTGTCTGCAATCAGCCCCAAAAGCATTAAAGCTCAACGCACCGTTTCCACTACCATATTATAATATACAACCTGTGATTTGTCAAGTACGCCACGCAAATTACCCGTTAGCCGCCCTTGAACTGGCGCGCGGTTATTCCCTCGTAGCGCTTGAACATCTTGCAGAAATAGCTGCCCGTACAGAATCCCGTTTCCTCGGCTATCTCCTCGACGGTCTTGTCGGAAGAAACCAGCAGCGCCTTTGCCGCCTGTATGCGGCGCTTGGTGATATACTCTACGGGGCGCGCGCCCAGCTTGCTGCGGAACAGCAGGCACAGATGCTGCTTCGATACACCCGACACCGCGCACAGCTCCTCAAGACCTATCGGCTGAGCGTAATTGGCGTTGATATAATCGACCGCCTTTATCAGCGCGGTGCTCGGCTCGTTGTACCGATCCATCGATACGGTCTGTCTGTACAGCTCTATAAGAAAATCATACAGGCAGCCCGACGCGATGTAATTCCCGAAAAAACTGTCGGATATTATCGCGTCATGCATTTTTCTGAAGATGTGCTCCAGCCTGTTCACTTCGCGGAGCCGCAGCACCGTGGGAGCGGTCAGCCCGAAATGTTTAAGGATATCGTCGAGCGCATAGCCCGCGGGGACTATCCAATGCACGTCCCACACATCGCCGTCAGGGTAATATTCGTGGGGATATCCCCGTGGCAGAAAAATCGCCGTATTTTCGGGTATCCGCCGCTTTTTTCCCTCCGAAATCAGCGTTCCGCTGCCTTTGGTGCAGTACAGAATCTGAGAAAGCGGGTAGCCCTCTCTCCTTACGATATGATCCTGACATACATGCTGACCCATGTTCAACAGATAAAGCGGAAGCTCGCTTTCGCCGCGTATTATAGGGTAATCACAGAAAAACATATTTTTGTCCCCCATATTCATATTGTTATATTATAATAATATCATTTCTTGATTTTCATGTCAAGATATAATATAATAAACATTACAATAAAGCGCGGATAGCTTGTTACCGCGTGTAACCGAAACGGAGGAAATCATGGACATTTCAAAAATCGCGGCGGCGGAGTCCGCCAGAAGCAAGATGGTATATCACGAAAACCCCGACATTCTTCATGTCGGAACATTGGACAGGCACTGTTACTTTATCCCCTTCGCAAAGGGGCAGAACCCTTTCGGGGACAGGGAAAGCTCCGCGGCACTGGAGCTTCTTAACGGCGAATGGAGCTTCGGATATTATGACAGCATAATTGACCTTGAGGACGATTTTCCGCTCTCTCACCGCGAAAAGACCATAACCGTGCCCTCCAACTGGCAGCCTATGGGCTATGACAAGCCGCACTACACCAATGTGCGCTACCCTATTCCCTACGACCCGCCTTATGTTCCCGACGACGACCCCGTTGGAGTTTACGGCAGAAGCTACCGCTATACTCCCGACGGTCTGGACAGGATACTTGTGTTCGAGGGCGCGGACAGCTGTATCTATCTCTATATCAACGGGGAGTTTGCAGGGTACACGCAGATTTCCCACAGCACCTCGGAATTTGACATCACACCGTATCTTCACGAGGGCGACAATACCGTCACCGCCGCCGTTCTTAAATGGTGCGACGGGACTTATCTCGAAGACCAGGACAAATTCAGGCTCTCGGGGATATTCCGCGACGTTTATGTGCTTTCCAGACCCAAAAAGCGCCTTGCGGACTACCGCGTGAAAACCGTTCTTTCGCGGGACTGCTCTTCGGCGGAGCTGGAGCTTACGCTGTGCGGCTGCGGCGGCGAGGCGGTACTCTCCGACGCTTCGGGAAATGTTATTTTCAACGGAGAAGTCAAGGAATCCGTTCCGCTTGTGATTCCGGTGAATGCTCCCCTGCTTTGGTCGGCGGAAATACCCAATCTCTATAATCTTACCATAACTACGGACAGCGAAGTTATAGGCGAACAGGTGGGCTTCAGGGATATCCGCATAGAGGACGGCGTCGTGAAGATAAACGGCAGCGCGGTGAAATTCCGCGGTGTGAACCGCCATGACAGCTATCCCGACACGGGCTACTATGCCTCATGTGCGCAGATGGAAAACGATATCCGCCTTATGAAGCGTCACAATATAAACGCGGTCAGAACCTCGCACTACCCCAACTCCCCGCTGTTTTACAAGCTGTGCGACAAATACGGGCTGTACGTTATCGACGAGGCTGACCTGGAATCCCACGGCTGCGTGGACGTATACAACGACTTTGCCTGGACGCGCGGCTACGACGGAATTGCTCTGTTAGCCATGGACAAGAGATTTGAAAAAGCCATAACCGACCGCGCCGAGGCGCTTGTTACAAGAGATATCAACCGCCCCTGCGTAATATTCTGGTCGCTTGGAAACGAGAGCGGTCTGGGCTCCGGCATTATTGCGGCGGGGCGTCTTGTGAAACGGCTTGACGACACCCGACTGCTCCACTATGAGAGCACTCACAAGCTTGACGATACCCCCGACGATATCCTTGATGTGGTATCGGAGATGTATCCCTCGCCCGATAAAATGACAGAATTTCTTCTGAACAAAGATGAAAAGCGCCCGCTTATTCTATGTGAATACTGCCACGCCATGGGCAACGGTCCGGGCGACCTTGAGGACTATCATCACGCGTTTCACTCGAGCGAACGCTTCTGCGGCGGCTTTATATGGGAGTGGAGCGACCATGCCTTCCCACTGGGAGTGACAGACAGCGGACGTGTGAAATACGGCTACGGCGGAGATTTTGGGGAAAAGCATCACGACGGAAATTTCTGCATGGACGCCCTCACCTACCCCGACAGGACTCCGCACACGGGGCTGCTCGAAGCCAAACAGGTATACCGTCCCGTTAGGGCGGAGTATATCGGAGGGGGGAAATTCCTCTTTAAAAATATTCTTGATTTTGCGGACGCGGGAGAACTGCTGGACTGCCGCTGGGAGATAACATATGACGGCGGGATATTTGCCGGGGGAAGCCTCAGCTTCTCGGCAAGACCGAAGAGCAGCTCCGAAATAAGCGTTCCCGAAGCTGCGGAAATTACCGACAGAGAAGCATATATACGCTTCATATTCACCTCAAAACGCGATACGCTTTTCTGCGAAAAGGGCTATGAGGTCTGCTTTGACCAGATAAAAATCTGCAGCGTCGGGCGGGAAACCAGAACTGCGGACGGCGGGGCGGCCGTTAAGGATGAGCCGCTAACGGCTTATGTTACGGCGGGCGATATCTCCTACCGCTTCAACAAGCGCATCGGCGCGTTTGATTCCATAAAACACGGCGGCAGGGAGATACTCGACAGACCGCTTCAGTTCAACTTTTTCCGCGCTCCCGTCGACAACGACGTTATGAAAAACGACTGGTACAGGGCGCATCTGCATGACTACACTGTAAAGATATACGGCACGGAGATAAAAAGCACCGAAAAGGGCGCGGAGATCTCGGTTAAGCAATCCTTCGGGCAGAACGTATATGAGCCTTTTGCGCGGCTTGACGTTACCTATGTCATCTCCGGCGGAAATCTTGACATATTCTGCAAGGCTGAGATGTCCGAAAAGGTAAAGCTGCTGCCGCGGTTCGGCATAAGAATGTTTGTCCCCAAACGCTTTGACAGGGTGGATTACTTCGGATACGGTCCGTACGAAAGCTATATCGACAAGCATCAGGCAAGCTATATGAGCAATTTCTCCGCCGCAATAAGCGATATGCACGAGGATTACGTGCGCCCGCAGGAAAACTCCTCCCACTTTAACTGCGGGCATATGAGCTTCACGGACGGCAGCGTCCGCGTGAGCTTCGACGGGCTGTTCTCATTCAACGCTTCGGAATACACACAGGAGGAGCTGTGCTCCAAAGCGCATAATTTTGAACTAAAAAAATGCGAAAGCAACATTATATGCGTTGATTATAAGATGGCGGGAGTAGGCTCGAACGCCTGCGGTCCTGAGCTGGCAGACAAGTACAGGATAGAGCTTCCCGTATTCAAAGCAGAATTTCACATGAGCGTTTCGGAAAATTAAGCGAAAAGGATTCGCGGGTTCTGCCCTGCGAATCCTTTATTCTGCAAAGAAAGGTTGACCTAAAGCGGATTATTTTAAAAAATTTCAAAATCTCCGCTAATCATACTCCGCTTCACTTCGTTCCGCTCCGCATGCTTAGCGGAAACCGTGCGTATTTGCCATTCGGCAAATACGCACTTTTTGAAATTTCATGCGACGACATTGCGTGGAATTTAGGCTTTTTATACAAGTTGGGGCTTCGCGGACGTTAATCCGCGAAGCCCCGGGTAAATATAAAACAATTCTAAACCAACGCTTACAGATAATTTTTCAACTCAGGCAGCACGTTTTCCATTCTCTTGTCAAGAAGCCCGAAATCCATGCCCTTGCAGCTCCATGCACAGCGAGAGATGTTGTACTCCTCAAACACGGAATTGATATCTTTGAACCATTTCAGAGCGTCCTCGGGAGCGGTTCTGTCGATAACGCCGTATTCGCCGCAATACAAAGATGTATTATTAGACTCGGCAAAACGTATTGCCTCGGAAAAGGCTTCGGCGAATTTTTCTCTGCTCCAGCCGCTCTGCTCATAATCTATTCTTGCCGCTCGGTCGATATTATCCACCCAGCCCGCGCCCTGATGGGTGTATATCAGAGGATCGTAGCAGTGACAATTATACACTATCCTGTCATCAAACGGAGGGTCGAGATCCTTTACCGCCGCGGGGCTGTTATTCCAGTAGCTGCCGACCAGAATGACCGTTTTCGGCGCCAGTACGCGGATACGTGAAATGCACTTGCTTACAATGCCGTTCCAGATTTTACCGTAGCTCTGCTCCGTAACCTCGTTCAGCAGCTCAAAAGCCGTTCTTTCGTGAAGATGTCCGTATCTGAACGCCATTTCCTCCCATAGGCAATAAAAGCGCTCCTGCAAACGATCGCTCTCAAAAAAGCCGTTTTCCATCTCGCCCTTGTCAAACGAAAATCCTGCCGCTTTATGCAGATCCAACACGGCGTTAAGGTGATATTTCTCGCACAGCTCCAACGCACCGTCAATATACTTGAAACCCGATTCCTTAAAATTCCCCTCGTCATCTTCAAGAATATTGTAGTCAAATGGAATGCGCACATGATCCGCATCAAGCTCGGAGATCGCCTTAATATCCGCTTCCGTTATAAAGCTGTCCATATGCTCCTTTGTGTAATCGCACTGGGATAGCCAGCCGCCCAGATTTACGCCTTTTCTGTATCCATTAAATCCTTTCAAGATAGCATCTCCTTTGCATATTTTTTATTATTATAACGCCTTGCGCAAAAAGAATATATCATTTTTGTGCGGTTAATGTTATATTTTTGTTATTTTTATGCATATATAGCAGTAAGCGAAGACGCGCTGAAATTGTGCAACTTCAATGCGGCTTGTGGAGAAAGCTTATTGGCAACGCAATGTCGGCGCATTAAATTTCAATCATAACCACGCGTGAAACGCGTGGT
>CAJULF010000005.1:83538-87945 GCA_910587135.1 uncultured Oscillospiraceae bacterium | reverse complement strand
CTGTATATAAAGGCTGACCTAAGGCTAATTATTTAAAAAAATTTCAAAATTTCCGCTAATCATACTCCGCTTCACTTCGTTCCGCTCCGCATGCTTAGCGGAAACCGCGTGCGTTTGCGTTCGCAAACGCACGACTTTTTGAAATTTAATGCGCCGACATTGCGCGGCAATTAGGTTTTTTCTACAAGCTGAACCCCCGAAAAATTTGGGGGTTATTCAGCGTATAAAAGTTATTGCATAAAACCCACACAAGAATTATTCGGCGGTAGCCTGCCGCGGTACGCTCCGCGCAGCGAAGTGAGCCGCAGCGGGTCGGTTGCGGAAAAATTTCACATTCAAATCATGATGAAACGCTGAATTTTTGGAAAATATATTGACAAGCGGAGAAAAAAGGTATAAAATTAAAATCACCATTAGGAAAGGAAAAGTAAAAATGCCCCCGAAGCTTATTATAATTATTCCATGTTACAACGAACAGGACGTGCTTCCGATAACCTCAGAGATGTTTCTGGACAAGCTCGTCCAGCTTATAAGTGAAAAAAAGATATCCGAGGACAGCCGTATAATGTTCATAAACGATGGCAGCAGGGACGGCACATGGGAAATCATACAAAATCTTTCGGAGCGTGACAGCCGCTTTATCGGAATTTCCCAGAGCCGCAATCGAGGACATCAGAACGCCGTGCTGGCGGGGCTGATGGAGGCGAAGGATAACTGCGACATAACCATCAGCATTGACTGTGACGGGCAGGATGATATCAATGCAATGGACAGAATGGTGGAGGAGTATCTCGGCGGCTGCGAGGTGGTTTACGGCGTGCGCAGCAAGCGCGACACGGATACTTTTTTCAAGCGCTTTACCGCGGAGAGCTTCTATAAACTGATGAACGCAATGGGTGCGGAGGTCGTGTTCAATCACGCGGATTATCGGCTGATAAGCAACCGTGTGCTGCGGGAGCTGGCTGATTTTAAGGAGGTCAACATTTTCCTGCGCGGCATGGTTCCCTTGGTTGGATTTAAGAGTACATCCGTACCCTATGAGCGCCATGAACGGCTTGCGGGAAAAAGTCACTATCCGCTCTCGAAAATGCTTGCTCTGGCACTGGACGGGATAACCAGCTTGTCCATCAAGCCCATCAAGCTGATTATGAGTTTCGGCATGGTTATAGCGGTAATAAGCTTTATCGGGATAATCTGGGCAATCGTTAGCGCTTTGCTGGGGCTTACGGTAGCGGGCTGGGCTTCCACAGTGTGCATAATCTGCTTTGTAAGCGGCATTCAGCTTATTTCGACAGGAGTTATCGGTGAATATATCGGGAAGATATACCTTGAAGTAAAGGCGCGTCCGCGGTATATAATTTCAGAGCGCACCGGAGAAGACTATAAGGATAAATCGTAAAAATATACCCGTCCTGAAATGAAAGGGGCGGGTCAGTCTGTAGGAAAAGCCTATTTGCCGCGTAATGTCGGCGCATGAAGTTTCAAAAAGTCGCGCGTTTGCGTATGCAAACGCGCGCGGTTTCCGCTAAGCATGCGGAGCGAAACGAGGGGAAGCGGAGTATGATTAGCGGAAATTTTGAAATTTTTTTAGATAATTAGCTTTAGGTCAACCTTTATATACAGGCTGACACCCGCCCCTAAAATGAAAGGGGCGGGTCAGTCTGTAGGAAAAGCCTATTTGCCGCGCAATGTCGGCGAATGAAATTTCAAAAAGTCGCGCGTTTGCGAACGCAAACGCGTGCGGTTTCCGCTAAGCATGCGGAGCGGAACGAAGTGAAGCGGAGTATGATTAGCGGAAATTTTGAAATTTTTTTAAATAATTAGCCTTAGGTAAACCTTTATATACAGGCTGACACCCACCCCTGAAATGAAAGGGGCGGGTTATTTTATCCCAATTTTTTATTGATTGTCGAAAGCGTCATATCAAATGTCATGCAGATTATTTCAATTATGGGGTTATGCGCTACCGATGAATAATCTCCCGTTTTTTTCATTTCAATCAGTTTGGCGCTGTCATCTTTTATAAGCAGCACGTAATATGACGTTGTTCCCATGTCACATGCCGAATGATGCAGCTTAAGGTCAATGCTTTCATAATCCGTCAGTGTTATAAGGGTATTCAATATTTCGGGTCTTTCCTCACCGCGATATACAGACTTGTTTTCATTGATGGCGCTCAAAACATATTCCGTAAGGCTTTCGTGAACGTCATCCCCATAAATTGATTTTTCATCGTAATCCCGCATTAGATCGTCATCGAAATACAGCGTTCCGTCCGAGGTCAGTATGTAAACAGTTTCCTGCGCTCCCCACGCATAATTTGCGCAAAGCTTCACAAGGGCGATCTCGGAATATTCAAGATTGCTTTTGACCGTTTTCGCTATACGCATTATGCATAATATTTCCGACAAGAGAGCGACCGCGGCAATTACAAACGCTATAACGACGGCTTTTTTGAATTTGGATTTTGACATAGTCATAAATTCTCCGAATGTTTTTTGAAATAATGATGTAAATTAAACCGACACCGCAGACAACATTTTCAGAACCTGTCCGCATAACGCCGAAGCCGTCAGCTGGTAAGATATCCGTTTACTATTCTTACCATCATATCATTCAGCCGCTCCACATTGTAAGCGCCCACAGTGGCTTCGATATGATCCCCGCCAATACCGCTGTCGTTGGTGAGGAATGTGTAAGTGCCGCCCGTCGTGAACGCCATAGTTCTGAGTAGATATTCGGTAGATTTATCTATACCGCTGGAGGCTATGGGAATAATGCGTATGCCCTGTTCCGCCGCCTGCGCGACAAGAGAGTTTACGCTGTCGATTATCTGCGGATCATCGTGGGGAGGCGCGTCAAGCACCAAAAACATAAGTTTTACGGAATCCTCCTGCCAGTCGTGATTGTTTACGGCGCTTTCAAGAGCGGTATGCACAGCTTCGGGAAAATCCCCGCCGCCCGCTGCGTATTGCTTGCCGAGTTCCTCGACAGCCGCGCCGATATCCTCCGTAAACGGATATTCGCAAACCACATATTCATCGCCCTCGTCACGGTAAAAATTTATGCTCAGACGAATGGGGAGATTGCTGTTGTCGTGCTGTATGCGGGTTATGATGTCTTTAAGCTCTTCCTGAAGATATTCCAGTTCGTCGCTCATGGAGCCTGTGGTGTCGCACATTATCATGAAGTCGAGCTTTTTGGAGGATTCGGCAGAAGCTCCCGAAAGCTCACAGGTAAGCTCGGCGTCGCCGACAACGCCGTCAAGTTCCTCTGTGATATCTCCGTAGGATACCGTTATTTGCTCGGTAGATCCGTTTAACGCGGTATAGAACAGATACGCTCTTCCCTTGTTGTCGGTCACGGCGCTTGTGCCGCCGCAGGTCACCTTTGCGCCCTCAAGCGGCTGACCGTCGGCGGTCACCTTTACGGCAATGCGGTTGTCAAACGGTATTCGCCAGTTATTCTTATAAACGCTCCAGTCGTCGCGGGTGGAGTACAGCTCATTCCAGTCGCTCCAGTGGTCGTTGTCGCGCCACTCACCGCCTGTAAGCAGTCCCGCCTGCGGAGGTTCGGGTTCGTATTCGGGATACGGTTCGGGGTAGGGTAAGCAATCGTCATACATTACCGTGGGAGCTGCCAAACCGTCCGTATCAAGTACTGCCGAGAAATCTTCCGCCATGATTTCATCAAAAATTCCATCAACATCGAAAACGGATTTGTTACTGACGCTGCCATCACCTCCGATATAACTTGGGGCATATTCCTCGGGTGTTGTTTTGATCGGCGATGTACTCACTGCTTCCGTACCCGTTGTTACTGCCGTGCTGTTCGCCGTGCGCACCGTGGTATCTGCGGGGGGAACTGAAGCGGAGCTGTCGGATGTTCCCGACGACGGCTTTGCCGCGGAGTTTTCTTTGTGTGCTTCCGCGGATGTTTTGGGTTTGTCGGCGCTGTCGGTGTGTTCCGCAGTATAGCTCGGAGTGCGAATGTCGGTGCCTCCGGCGGGAGCATCCGCCCCAGCCTCAGACCCCGAGCCGCCTGACGTTCCCGCTGCAATGTCGGCAACAGAACTGCCGGGGATATCGTCCGTTGTGTAAATTGCCGCGTTATCATTGGCGCAGCCCGATAATAAAATTACACAAGCTGCCGCAAAAACAGAAATGTATTTTTTCATAATATACCTCCATTGGAAATTTATTTGCCTTTTGAATATAATACCATACAAATGCGGAAAATGTTGCAGGTTTTTTCAATTTTTTCTGCCCTTGTTTTTTTCATGGTTTTATGATATAATGAAAGAAAGGTAACAGAAAAACGGCGGTAACTTGTTTCACACGATGCGGGAATTTGCTTTAAATTCGGCAAATTTCGCAGGCTGCTGACAAAGCGCAGCAAAGCGGAGCT
>CAJULF010000005.1:0-83438 GCA_910587135.1 uncultured Oscillospiraceae bacterium | reverse complement strand
TTGTCGGCTGGATAGCGCGAACTTGATTCGCGCGGTGCGATAATTTGCTTTAAATTCGGCAAATTTCGCAAGCTGCTGACAAAGCGCAGCAAAGCGGAGCTTTGTCGGCTGGATAGCGCGAACTTGATTCGCGCGGTGCGATAATTTGCTTTAAATAAGGAGAGTAAGATGCGGCGCAGATTTGTTTCAAAAGAACCCATTGAAAAGGGCTGGTCATGTGATAAAAAATATTGCGTGACCGACGAAAGCGGTACAAAATATCTTCTGAGGATCACTCCGAAAGAAAAAAGCGCAAGACGTCCCGATTTGTTTCGTATGCAGAAGACTGTTGACGCGCTTGGTGTTACCATGTGCAGACCGATAGAATTCGGCAGTTGCGATGGGGGAGTTTATATTTTATCGTCGTGGATAGAGGGGGAGGATGCGGACGAGATTGTTCCGCTTTTTGACCGTTCGCGGCAGTACGAGCTTGGGCTTGAGACGGGAAGAATTTTAAAGAAGATCCATTCTGTTCCCGCGCCGGAAAATCAGCGGGACTGGGAGTCGCGCTTCAACGAGAAAACAGACAGAAAAATCAGGATGTACGGCGAGTGTCCGATAAAGTTTGAGGGCGCGGACAAAATAATTGACTACATAAATTCAAACCGTTTTCTTCTTGCGGACAGACCGCAGACTTTTCAGCACGGAGATTATCATATCGGCAATATGATGATCGCGAACGGCAGGATAGTTATAATTGACTTTGACAGATATGATTTCGGCGACCCGTGGGAGGAATTCAACCGCATTGTATGGTGTGCTCAGAAAGCTCCGTCTTTTGCTTCGGGCATGGTTGACGGATATTTTGACGGGGAAGTGCCGGTTTTGTTCTGGAAGCTGCTTGCTTTCTATATCGGCAGTAATATGCTTTCGTCCGTTCCGTGGGCGATACCGTTCGGCGATGACGAGGTTCGGACAATGCTGAAACAGGCAGGGGACGTTCTTGTGTGGTATGACAATATGCAAAATCCGGTTCCGACATGGTATAAACCTGTGTAAAATTTTACTTGACTTTTTTGGGGGAGTATGTTATAATAAGGTTAGCATTAACTAACTTGGGCATCGTGCGCGAAGTGTACTTCGCGGAGCATAAGCGCCGGTTAGTCGTCGCTAATTGACAAAAGAGTATTTAACATTAAAAAGGAGATAATATGAGCGTAGTGGTGGTGGGCGGTAACGACCGCATGGCGGCGCGCTATAAGGAAGTGTGTCGGGAATACAGATGTAAGGCTAAGGTGTTCACGCAGATGCCGTGCGATTTTGAGAAGCAGATAGGCAGCCCCGATCTGATGGTGGTATTCACCGATACGGTGTCGCATAAGATGGTGCGTGTGGTAAACCGCCGCTCGGAAAAGGGGAACATACCCGTTGTGAGAATACACAGCGCGGGTATCGCGGCGCTTAAAAGAGTCCTTGACGAGGCGTCGGGCATCAAAACGAATTAGGGGAGGGAAGGCAAGCAAAGCGGGCGCGTTCGACGCGGAAGCTGAGAGCGCTTCGGAAATTGCCGATTGAAATGTCGCATAGTGATATAAAAATTTTTCAAAGCAAACTGGCGGAGCACACCGCGCCGTCCCTGTTGGGTATAAAATGCGCGGGTCTTGTTTCGGTCAGCAGAAGCGAATGTGAAATACACGGAAATGTAAGACTTTTTAACAGCCGCGCCGCCGAAACGGGTCTGAAAATAAGAGTGCTCTCCGAGGGCAGCCGCTGTCTTATGCTGCTTTACAGCGAGAGCCGCCTGTCGGCAAGTCTGAACGCTCCCGAGCGCAGGGAGATACTTCGGCGCTTCGGCTATACGGACGACATGACGCTTAACGAATGTCTGGACAGATTGTCGGAAAGACTGCGCACGCATTCGGAGTTTCCGCATGAGATAGGGGTGTTTCTCGATTATCCCGCGGAGGATATATTGGGATTTATAGAAAATAACGGGAAAAATTATAAGCTCTGCGGCTGCTGGAAGGTATATTCCGACACGGAAAAAGCCGCGAGAGCCTTTGAGAATTATGATAAATGCCGCAGATTTCTGCGCCGCAAGATAAATACAGGGGAAGATTTATATTGCGTTATCCCCCGTTCAAGCGTCTTTGACCGCGGCGCGACAAAGCCGTAAATACACCGATACCTTATCCGCACCTTCTTTTCCTTTCATAAAATTTTCAAAATCTTCCTCTTGACAGATGAACTTGGTTATTGTATAATTATATCAAATAGCATAAATTCCGAGGTGATTTTGTCGGCGGGGGAAGCCGTCAAAACAGCATTTCGGGCAATATTACGAAAGGAAAGATTATGGGGAAAATTAAAGAGATTTTAAACAGACGTACCGCAGCCTTAGCGGGCAAGATAACGGGTACGCTTCTTGCGGCGGCGCTTGTGGTGGGCGTTCCCGCAATGCAGAGCATACGCACCGCCGCGGCGGGCAAGGATTACGACGCAAACATAGCCGCGCTGGAGAAAGCAATAGAAGAAAAGCGTCAGGCGAACAAGGACAGAGAAGCCCAGATAAACAACTACACCGGCGATATAAACGAGAATAAAGAGGCTATCAACGCGATCTCCGAGCAGATAGACGGTGTAAACGACGAAATTGCCGCCTACGGCGAGCTGATAACCGTCAAGATGGGCGAGATTACCGATAAGGAATCACAGATAGCGGCGGTGGAAAAGTCGATAGATGAAAAGGAACTGGAAATACTTGACAAGCAGGAGGAAATCCGAGTGCTTGAAAAGCAGAACGATGAGAATCTTGAAAGGTTTTCAAAGCTCGCGAGAGCGTTGTACATAAGCGACAGTTCCGACACGATACCGCTGCTGAGCGGCTCGGACGACTGGTATAATTTCTTTGTGTATACCGATGTGGTCCAAAATATAAGCGCGCAGAACGTGGAGTTCATGAACCGCCTGCTTGCCAATATAAAAAATCAGGAGATTATGATAGACGAGCTTAACGCGGAAATAGATCAGCTTAACCGCGATAAGGAAAAACTGCACAAGCAGAAAGCCGACCTTGAGAAGCAGCGGGAGGACTTGGAAAACGAGCAGAGCGAGCTTCAGAGCTACGCGGACGAGCAGTACACCAGCTTGTATAACATTGCCGCGCAGAATGAAGATCTGAAAGATAAGATAAACGGGCTGAGCTATGCTATCTCCATAACAAACGCCGAGATAGAGGAGCTTAATAATCAGGTGGCCGAGGAGATACGCCGCAAGCAGGCGGAGAACTCGGGGCAGACCATTTATTCCTCCGACGGCTTCCGCTGGCCTTTGGAGTCTAAATTCCAGATGCTTACCACCCGATTCGGATATGACGCGTGGCGCGGCGGCAATCACTACGGAATAGACGTAGGCAACGCGGGCATAGGCGGCACGAACGTATACGCGGCGCAGTCTGGCACGGTGATCACGGCTTATGGCGACGGCGGCTGGCACGGCGGTTACGGTAACTATGTGGTGGTAGACCACGGCGGCGGTATAAGCACACTCTACGCGCATTTCAGCGGCACGGCTGTTTCCGAGGGACAGACTGTCAATAAGGGCGACGTGCTGGGCTATGTAGGACAGACGGGCTGGGCTACGGGCAATCACCTTCACTTTGAGGTCCGCGTAAACGGTACGGCGGTAGACCCGCTCGGATATACTTATGAATATGTATAATTTTTTCGGGGATGGCTTCAGGCTGTCCCCGATTTATATACATTGTGAATTTTTTTGTCGTTATGGGTCAGTTCAGGCTATATAAATGACGTACCCGAAGCGGTCGGGTTGACAAAGGTGAACTGTTTGCGGCAACCGGAAATTCGGCGATTTTAGCCGAGAACCGCACCAAAACAGGGGAGCAAAAGCACCGATAGCTAAAATCCACTGAACGCCCGCGCATGAATTTCCCGCAATCCGCCGTAAAAGCGCAGTCCGCAAACCGGGCGGAGCTTTCACGACGGGATAGCCTCGTTTTCGGCAAAGCCGAAAACGAGGCGGTGCGGGAAATTCTTTTAAATAATCCCGCTTTAGGTCAACATAACTTAACAGCAGCATAGCTTAAGTCAACGTTTCTAAAATGCGTTACAGCCTTTTGACTGCCCGATTTTTGCAAAAGTGCTTGTAAAAATCGATAAAATATGTTATAATAAAAACATAATGTTTATAAACAGACCTTGTCCGTGCGTGTTCGGCGGTTTTCGCGCCGCGGCGGACTTATTGTCGACCGAAGGAGAACTACCATGTCAAATTATGATTCTTATGAAAGTCCCTTTTGCACGCGCTACGCGAGCAAGGAGATGCAGTATATCTTTTCCGCGGACAAGAAATTCACAACGTGGCGCAGACTGTGGGTTGCGCTGGCGCGCGGGGAAATGAAGCTCGGTCTGCCCGTGACGGAGGAGCAGGTGAAAGAGCTTGAAGCGAACGTTGACAATATCAATTACGACGTCGCGGAGGCTCGTGAAAAAGAAGTCCGCCACGATGTAATGTCCCATGTTTACGCTTACGGAAAGCAGTGCCCCAATGCGGCGGGAATAATCCATCTCGGCGCTACCTCGTGCTATGTTGGAGATAACACCGATATAATTATCATGAGGGACGCGCTGGAGCTTGTGAAGAAAAAGCTGCTTAATGTCATCGCCAATCTTGCGAGGTTCGCCGATGAGAAAAAGTATGTTCCCTGCCTTGCGTATACGCATCTCCAGCCTGCACAGCCTACCACCGTCGGAAAGCGTGCCACGCTGTGGCTCAATGAGCTGATGATGGATCTGGAGGAGGTGGAGTATCGTATCTCCGGTCTTAAGCTGCTTGGTCAGAAAGGTACTACCGGAACACAGGCCTCATTTGTGGAGCTTTTCGGCGGTGACAGCTCAAAGATAAAGGCTCTCGAAAAATCCATTGCGGAGGAAATGGGCTTTACCGACTGCGTTCCAGTAAGCGGTCAGACCTACTCGCGCAAGGTGGACAGCCAGGTGCTTTCCACCCTCGGAGGCATCGCACAGAGCTGCTCGAAATTCAGCAACGATTTAAGATTGCTCCAGAGTTTTGAGGAAATGGGAGAGCCGTTTGAAAAGAACCAGATAGGCTCGTCCGCAATGCCCTACAAGCGCAATCCCATGCGCAGCGAGCGCATTACCTCGCTGGCGAGGTATATCATGATAGACACCCTTAATCCCGCGTTTACTGCGGGAACACAGTGGTTTGAGAGAACTCTCGATGACAGCGCGAACAAGCGCGTGTCCGTCGCGGAGGGTTTCCTTGCTACGGACGCGATACTAAATATCATGATGAACGTTACCGACGGACTGGAGATATACCCCGAGATGATACGGCAGCGCCTTATGAAGAAGCTGCCCTTTATGGCTACGGAAAACATCATGATGAGAGCGGTTGAGAACGGCGGCAACCGACAGGAGCTGCACGAGCTGCTCCGCACCCACTCCCACGCCGCCGCAAAGCAGGTGAGAGAGGGCGGCGAGAATGACCTCGCGCAAAGAATAGCGGCAGACCCCGCATTCAATATCACCATTGAGGAAATAAATGAAATGCTTGTCCCCGAAAACTATGTGGGACGCGCTCCTGAGCAGACTGAGGAGTATTTGAGCGAGTTTGTCAAGCCTGTTCTTGAAGTAAATCGCGGGCTGTTGGGCGAAAAGGCTGAGCTCAGTGTGTAACGACGGAGAAAGTTATAGTAAAGACAAATTTATTTGCCGCAGCTTGTAGAAAAAGCCTGTATGCTGCGCAATATCGGCGCATGGAATTTCAAAAAGTGTCGGAATTTGTTAAGCAAATTCCGACCGGTTTCTGCAATCGCGCGGAGGTGGTTTTGCGCAATATGTGCGTAGCTGCCTGTGGAGTTTTGCAGCTGTTTGCGCAAAACCTCGCCAGCGAACGGCGCGTTCTTGCATGAATTTTGAAATTTAATTGGAATAGGTGGTTTTGATTTGAAAAGATGGCGCACATTAGCTTCCCCCGAGGGGGATAACAAGGAAATAACGGCGAGTTTCGGCGAGCTTGTCGGCGGATTGCTGCTGAGGCGCGGTATAACCGATATGAAAAGCGCGGAGGCATTTTTCGGGTGCGGCTCTCTTTCCGATCCGATGGAACTGAGGGATATGGACAGGGCGGTGGAGATAATACGCGCCGCATTGGACGAGGGCAGCAAGATCACCGTCTTCGGCGATTACGACTGCGACGGTGTTACCTCTACCGCCATGCTTTGCGGGTATCTTGAGGCTATGGGCGCGGAGGTGGATTTTTATATTCCGGACAGAAGCGAGGGCTACGGGTTAAATCTTGAAGCGGCGGGAAAAATACTGGACGGCGGTACGGAATTGATAATAACCGTTGACAACGGCATATCCGCTTTCGAGGAGGCAAAATACATAACCGATCGCGGCGCAAAGCTGATTATAACGGATCATCATCAGCCCTCCGAGGAGCTTCCCGTGTGCGGCGCGTGTGTTGATCCGCACCGTGCGGACGATATTTCGGCGTTCAAGGATCTTTGCGGAGCGGGGGTGGTTTTAAAGCTGCTGTGCGCTCTGGAGGAGGACGAGGAGTTCATACTGGAGCAGTACTCCGATCTGGCAGCGGTCGGGACGATAGGCGACGTTGTGCCGCTTAAGGGAGAAAACCGCTTTATCGTTCAAAGGGGACTGGAAAATATACGCAACAGCCAGAATATGGGGCTGGATAAGCTGATACGCGCCGCGGGGGTAGCTCCCGAAAGTGCGTCGGCTTCGCAGCTTGCCTTTTCGGTCTGCCCCAGGCTGAACGCGGCAGGGCGGATCGCCCAAAAGGGCGCGGAGAAAGCGGCGGAGCTGCTTACCACCGAAAGTCCCGATGTCGCTTCGCGGCTGTCAGAGGAGCTTTCGCTGCTTAACAGCAGCAGGCGTCAGACGGAAAATGATATTCTGTCCGAAATAAATGAGCAGGTATCCCAAAACCCGCAGATTTTAAACCGGCGGGTGATAATGGTTGCGGGAGAGGGTTGGCAGCACGGCGTTATCGGGCTGGCGGCTTCAAGGCTGACTGACAGATACGGAAAGCCCGCGCTGGTCATCGGAATCGAGGGCGGCAGCGCAGTCGGATCGGCAAGGAGCATTGACGGCTTTAATATGTACAAAATGCTGTCGGGCTGCTCCGAGCCGCTGACAAAATTCGGCGGTCATCCCATGGCTGGCGGATTTTCACTTCCCGCGGAGAGGATAGAGGAGTTTCGGCAGCTTGTGGACGGGTATTGCCTGAAAAATTACCCTAAAATGCCCGAGGACTGCCTTTGCGCGGATATGGAGATAAGCCTTGGCGGGCTTACGCTTGAAAACGCGGAGCTGCTGGAGCGCCTTGAACCTTTCGGTGAGGGCAACCGCCGTCCGCTTTTTCTCATAAGGGGCTGCACGGTTGCCTCGAAGCAGGCGCTGAGCGGCGGTAAATACACCTGCTTTTACGCGGAGCAGGAGGGGATAAAGCTAAAGGTGCTGTCATTCTCCCACCCGTTTGAGAGCTTTTACCCAAATGTGGGGGACAGGCTGGATATCATCGCTTCCGCCGAAATAAACGAGTATAAGGGAAACCGCAGCGTGGAGCTGAAAATGAAAGACTTCCGTTTCCCCGATTTCAGCGAGGATAAATTCTTCGCCGCAAACCGCGTTTATGAGGAGATATCGCGCGGAGAGGGCTGCGACAGCAGGCTTATCCCGAGGGTCATACCTCAGGACAGGACGGAGCTTATGAAGATATACGATCTGGTAAAGCGGTGCGGCGGTGCGGTGTCCGCGGAGGATATGGTGCTGCGGGGCTGCGGTATAAACTACTGTATGCTGAGGATTACGCTGGACGCTTTTGCCGAGGCGGGAATGATAGAGCTTTCGCCTGCGGCGCAAAGCGCGGTGATAAAGCCATCTGCGGGGAAAAAAGATCTTTTCGGGGACGGTCTGCTTTTCAGACTGAAAAAAGAGCTTGAAGAAAAAACAACGGTCTGACGGGAAAAATCACAGATATTCACTTTTTTCGTCTGAACTAATCGGGGGCTATTATGGGCATAACGGACGTTAATACTATCGAGGAGCTTATTGCAAAGATAAATTCGCTGGATAAGCAATACGATACGGAAAAGATAAAAAAGGCTTACGAGCTGGCTGATAAGGCGCACGAGGGGCAGATGCGCACATCGGGGGACAAGTATATCACCCACCCGCTGGCGGTAGCCTCAATTCTGCTGGATTACTGCATGGATACCGACACCGTGTGCGCGGCGCTGCTCCACGATGTTGTGGAGGATACGGCGGTGACCCTGGAGGAACTTCGCAGACAGTTCGGCGACGATGTGGCGCTGATGGTGGACGGCGTGACCAAAATAGGACTTGTTCCGCTCAACTCCAAGGAGGAGCAGCAGGCGGAGAATATCCGCAAGATTCTCATGGCGATGTCAAAGGATATCCGCGTTATTATCATAAAGCTTGCCGACAGGCTTCACAATATGCGCACCCTCGGACCCCGCCCGCCCCACAAGCAGCGCAAAACATCGCTCGAAACCATGAGCATATACGCGCCCATTGCCCACAGGCTCGGTATGAACGCCATAAAGGAGGAGATGGAGGACATCTCCATACACTACCTCGATCCTTACGGATGCAGCGAGGTGGAGCGTCTGCTCGATCTTCACAAGGAGGAGCGGGACAATTTTATCGACAAGATAAAGTCCCGCATAAGCGAACGCATTACGGACATAAAGCCCGAGCCTGTTATCGAGGGCAGGGTGAAATCCATATACAGCATTTACAAAAAGGTATACCTCAAAAACAAGAAATTTGATGAGATATACGATATTTACGCGGTAAGGGTTATCGTGCAGTCGGTAATTGAATGCTATAACGTTCTGGGCGTTATACATGATATGTTCCGACCCATACCCTACCGCTTCAAGGATTATATTGCGACGCCAAAGCCCAACCGATATCAGTCGCTGCACACCACGGTAATAGGGCGGGAGGGTATCCCGTTCGAGGTGCAGATAAGAACGGTTGAAATGCACAACACCGCGCAGTACGGTGTCGCGGCGCACTGGAAGTACAAGGCGGGGCTTAAGGGAAGCGTAGCGGGTGAGAAGCGATTCGACTGGATAAGGCAGCTTCTGGAGCGCCAGCAGGAGGCAGACGATGTCGAGCAGATAACCGACGCGATAAAAACCGACCTTGCCCCCGACGAGGTGTTTGTTTTCTCGCCCAAGGGGGATGTGTTCTCGCTGCCGATGGGTTCAACGGTAATAGATTTTGCATATGCCATTCACACCCAGGTGGGGAACAAGATGACGGGCGCGAAAGTCGGCGGGCGAATGGTGAGCTTCGATTATCAGGTCAAAACGGGAGATATCATTGAGATACTGACCTCGGGCTCCCCGGGATACGGTCCCAACCGCAACTGGCTGGATATAGCAAAGACGACCGAGGCAAAGGGCAAGATACGCTCATGGTTCAAGAAAGAGCGACGCGAGGAGAATATCGAGCGCGGGCGCGAGGAACTGGAGCGCGAGTTCAAGCGCAACGGCATACCGCTTGACGATGCGCTTCTTTCCGAAGCGGCGCACCGTCAGCGGCTGAACAAAATCGAGGATCTCTATGCGGCGATAGGCTACGGCGGCGTATCGCTGTCAAAAATAATCCAGCGCATAAAGGAGGACGAGCTTCGCCGCCAGAAAGAATCCGCACCCGTGAAAACCGCCGCGGAGAGCATTCAGGAAAGCAACAGCCGCAGCCGCAGCAAGGGCATAATTATAGAGGGCGTGGATAATTGCCTTGTAAAGTTTGCGCAGTGCTGCAACCCGCTGCCGGGCGACCCGATAATAGGCTTTGTTACCCGCGGTTTCGGCGTTTCCATTCACAAGCAGGACTGCATAAATGTTATCAACAACATGGAAAGCGAGGATAATAAGGAGCGCTGGATAAAGGCGAACTGGGCGGGAGTGGACGATTCCACCTACCGCGCCACCGTGGAGGTCATAGCTGAGAACAAGACCTCTCTCCTTGCGGACGTTACCATGGCGATAGCCGCGAATCATATCCCCGTGCACGAAATGAATATGCACCGCCTGAAAAACGGCAACACCAACCTTGCCATAACCATTGAGATAGCAGGCGTTGAGCAGCTCACCAATGTAATGACAAGACTCAAGAAGATAGCGGGGGTAATATCGGTGGAACGCACGGGCAAGCAGTAGTCATGATTACGGATTATCGGTTTTATATCGCCTGCGGGGCGCTGCTTATCCTGCTTGTGCTGTATATCGCGGCAAGAAGCTCGCGCCGCGTTACCAATTCGCGGCTTCGGAGAAAAATACGGCGCGGCGAATTTCTGCACTATGCCGAGTTCGAGAAAAACTGGATAACGGAGGGTGCGGATAAGCCAACGGGCTACAAATACACGGATTTTTCGGGCTGCTATGTGATAATGATATTTGACAAGCCCGTGCGCGGAAAGCGCTTTGTAAATTACGAAAATATTTATATCGGGCAGTCCGTCAACGTATGCCAGCGCGTTCACAATCACTTTAACGGAAAGGGAAAGGGAGATGTATACGCGGATATAAAGTATGGAAAGGAAGCCTACGTCCGTATTATTCCCGTCAAGCCCAAGCGGCTGAACGATATGGAAACCGCACTTATAGAGGCGTTCGGAGCGACGGAGTCCTACAATAAGACAAGGGGCGGGGCGAAAATCACCAAAAAATAATTCTCGGGGGGTACGATTATGATAACTTCAATGCCTTTGGGCGCACTGGGTACAAACTGCTTTATCATTGCAGGAGAATCGGGCAGAGCTGTGGTGATAGACCCCGCTTCGTCAGCGGAGGTGCTGGAATACCTGAAAGCAAACGAATTGACTCTCGGTGCGATAATTATCACGCACGGTCACTATGACCATTTTGCAGGCGTTGCGGAGCTGAAGGCGGAAACGGGTGCGGAAATAATCGCTCCCGAAGCTGACAGAGAAATGCTGCAAAGCGCGGAAAAAAGCTGGTCGGACTTTATGCCTGTTCCGTTCCATCCCGTTACTCCAGACAGAACCTTTGCCGACGGCGATACCCTCTCCGTCTGCGGTATGGAATTTTCGGTAATGGCAGCTCCGGGGCATACCGCGGGAAGCTGCCTGCTGTTATGCAAAACCGGCTCGGGCGAAAGGTCTGAAGTGATTTTCGCGGGCGACGTTATTTTTAACGGCTCTTGCGGCAGAACCGACGGTTATTCGGGCAGCACCGCACAGATGAGAGAATCTCTGAGGAAAATTGCCGCGCTTGAGGGCGATTATGATATTTATTGCGGGCACGGCACGGGAACAACTCTGGAAAATGAGCGGTACTGCAATCCCTATCTTTCGGATATGTGATTTTCGCGCGATTTGTATAAAATGACGGTTTTAAGCGGCATAATATGTATTTACTGTACATGTTTGCTAAAAACTGTTGCTTTGTTTGCGATAAATTTATTTTATGGCTTGACAAAATGACGATTTTGCGGTATTATTGTTATAAGCGGATTGTGGCTCCGCCGCGGGATAGTTTATCTCGAATAAATTTGGAGGTCTTTAATATGGATTCAAATGATAAGATTTTTGGAATTCTCGGCTACATAGGTATTCTGTGGCTGATTCCGCTGTGCGCGGGCAAAACGGAGTTCTGCCGTTTTCACGCTAATCAGGGGCTTGTACTGTTCCTTGCGTGTATCGTGCTGGAGGTTGCGGGTTCTATCCTCAGCTTCATTCCGTTCGTCGGATTTATTGGTGTGATAATCAACAGCCTTGCGGGTTTGGCATATCTGATTTTTATGATCATCGGTATCATAAACGTTTCTCAGGGTCAGATGAAGGCTCTGCCTGTTATCGGCGGCGTTAAGATCATCAAGTAATTATTTCGGAAATAAAAAACTCCGCTCCTTAAATCGGGAGCGGAGATTTTTTATACTAATTCACAATCATAGCATAGACAAGATTTGCGAAAAGAACAAGCATAGCCGCAAGGCAACTCGGCGCAGGCGTACTGTATGTATCGGCTCGACGCAGTCAACCTGCCAAGGAGAGTTGACGCGGCGATAGGTTTGGGATTTTTGCAAAGATGTCTATACGGAGATTGTGAATTAGTATTATTGTTTCAGCATTTCGTGAATTGCCTGGCTCAGCTTTCTTATTTCCTCACTGTCCATCTTGGCGTCCTTTTCGCCTACAAAGGTCTTGCAGACGGGGCATACCACGCCTATCTTGGCGGATTCGGGGGTAAGCGCCAGAGTTTTCCCGCATTTGGGACATTTTCTTGTAACCATATAAGCCATTTTATCGTACCCCGCTTATGATATTACTTTATAGTCCTTGTCCTCGACCGCCTTCTTCAGAACCTCAAAATCGGTGGGCTGGCTAAGCTTTACAACAGCGGTGCCGCTTTCGTGGCTCACCTCGGCGCTCTGTACCGTGGGCAGAGTCTCAAGAGCTTTTTTGACCGTCGCTTCGCAGTGACCGCACATCATGCCCTCGATTTTCATAGTTACTTCCATATTCTTGTCCTCCTTATGTTTATGTTTGATTTTTCTGTCCCGTTTGGAACTGAAAATATTGACCAGATTAAGCCGCAGCGCGTTTGTTACCACGCAGAAGCTGGAAAGGCTCATTGCCGCCGCGCCGAACATTGGGCTTAGCCGCAGCCCGAAAAGCGGTATCCAAAGCCCTGCCGCAAGCGGCATGCCGATAACGTTGTAGATAAACGCCCAGAAAAGATTCTGCCGTATATTACCGAGCGCGGCGCGGCTCAGGCGTATCGCGGCGGGAACGTCTGTAAGGCGGCTTTTCATAAGAACCACATCCGCCGCGTCAATGGCGATATCCGCGCCCGCTCCCACGGCTATGCCGATATCCGCTCTTGTAAGTGCGGGAGCGTCGTTTATCCCGTCGCCTACCATCGCGGTTTTTCCCTTTGACTTTAAGGTGCGCACAACCTCTTCCTTGCCGCCCGGAAGCACTCCCGCTATCACCTCGTCCACACCCGCGAGTTTTCCCACCGCTTTTGCGGTGCGCTCGTTGTCACCGGTGAGCATTACGGTGCGTATTCCCATGTTTTTGAGGGCGGCTATGGCTTCCGCACTCTCCTCGCGTATTATATCAGCGACCGCTATCATGCCCATAAGCCGTTCGCTCCTGCAGAAGAACAGCGGGGTCTTTCCCTGCTCCGCAAGGCTTTCGGCTTTTGTACGCATATCCTCGGGGATATCGCAGTAGGTTTCCGCCAGGCGAAGGTTGCCCGCTATATGCTTCTCACCACTCAGCACAGCCGCCAGACCGCTTCCGCGGAGCGCCTCAAAGGAGGACACCTCTGCGTCGGGGGAAAATCCGCGCTCCTCGCCGTATTTCATTATAGCACGTGCCAAGGGATGCTCACTGCGCTGCTCCAGGGATAGAGCGGTTTTTATCAGATATTCCTCGTCTGTTTCCGCTGACGGAATAATATCGGTTACGGTAGGCTGTCCCTTGGTGATGGTACCGGTTTTATCCAGCACGACTATTTCGGTTTTTCCGGTTTCCTCCAGCGAAGCGGCGTTTTTAAAGAGAATTCCGTTTTTCGCGCCCACTCCGCTGCCGACCATAATCGCTACAGGAGTGGCAAGTCCAAGCGCACAGGGGCAGGAGATGACCAGAACGGAGATACCGCGCTCAAGCGCGAATCCCGCGCCCTCTCCCGCTATCAGCCACACCGCCGCGGTTATCAGAGCGAGCGCGATAACTGTCGGCACAAATACCCCCGATACTCTGTCCGCTATTTTGGCTATGGGAGCTTTTGTAGCCGCCGCGTCGCTCACCATGCGTATTATGCGTGACAGCGCCGTGTCCTCTCCCACGCGGGAGGCGCGGCATTTGATAAATCCCTGAATATTTATTGTGGCGGCGTTTACCTCATCGCCGATGATCTTGTCCGCGGGAATGCTCTCGCCCGTAAGCGCCGACTCGTCCACCGCCGTTTCGCCGTCAATTATGATCCCGTCAACCGGAATGCTTTCCCCGGGGCGAACCACGAAAATATCCCCTGTCATCACCTGCTCAATGGGCACGGTTTCTTCTTTCTGAGCCGCGCCCTCTGTGCCGCGTATTACCGAAGCGGTTTTAGGCGCGAGCTTCATAAGCCCCTTTAACGCGTCTGTGGTTCTGCCCTTTGAATACGCCTCAAGCAGTTTGCCGAGCGTTATAAGCGTAAGTATCATACCCGCCGATTCGAAATACAGCTCGTGCATATAGGTCATTGCCTTATCCGCGTCGCCGTGAAGCTGCGCGTCCGACATCATGAACACCGCATAAACCCCGTACACGAAAGCCGCCGCGGAACCGAGCGCGACAAGAGTATCCATGTTGGGCGCGCGGTGAATTATCCCCTTGAATCCGCTTATAAAAAATTTCTGGTTTATTACCATTATAACGCCTGTCAGCAGCATCTGCGCAAGCCCCATTGACACATGATTTTCCGCGAGAAACGGCGGCAGATACCACCCCCACATCATGTGTCCCATGGAAATATACATCAGTACGACCAGAAATCCCAGCGACCAGAACAGCCGCTTTTTCATTTTGGGTGTTTCCTTATCTTTTAGCTCATCCGCGCTGTCGGCGGGTTTGTTCGCGCCCGCGGACAAAGAACCGCTTTTGACCGAAGCGCCGTATCCCGCCGCCGTGACAGCTTCTATTATTTCCGCACTGTCCGCCGTGCCCTCAACGCTCATGGAATTTGTCAGCAGGCTTACCGAGCAGGAGCTTACGCCCTTTACCGCTCCGACCGCCTTTTCCACTCTCGCGCTGCAAGCCGCGCAGCTCATTCCCGTAACGTTATATTGCTCCATCTTCCGATCCCCCTGTTCTCACACGCTCAATTATTTCATAAGCTTCTGAAGCGTCCGCACAAGCTCGTCTATGATCTCGTTGTTGCCGTTTCTTATATTTTCCGCCACACAGCTTCGGATATGCTCCGCCAGCAGTTCCTTGTTAAAGGAGTTCAGTGCCGCGTTTACTGCTGCGACCTGTACAAGGATATCCGTGCAGTAGGCGTTTTTTTCCACCATTCCCTTTATGCCGCTTATCTGCCCCGAAATTCTGTTAAGGCGGTTTATCAGCCGCTTGTATTCCTTGGGAGAGCGAAGCTTGGTTTTTCCGCAGCCCGCGCAGCCGTGACCGCAGCAGGATTGACCGTGTTCCGTTCCCGAAATGGATTCACCGTTATAATTGTTTCCGGCATAATTTGCATTATTCTCCATTTTGCAGCTCCTTTTCTCGGTTCTGTTTATATTATATACCCCCTTGGGGTATTTGTCAAGGGGTATTTTACTTTTTTACAACGGATTGTGTTAAAAAATCTTAACGCTAAAACATATTGACAGAAAATATATATTGATATATAATGTAAAAAGGTTCACTGAAACCGAAAATTCAATATTTTAGGAGGACATTTTTATGATAAGGACAACAAATCACTTTAAAACAGACAGATTTAAGAAAATTGCAGTCGCAATCTTTATGCTTTTGGCAGTCGTTATGTTTGGGGTTTATATCACAGGTACCAACGCGTATGCCGAGGGAGCAGGCGCAAAAGACCTTAGTACATCACTGATTCCTTACGCGCAAGAGCTTGAGAAAATAAATTCCGAGCTGGGAGCGGATTTTACCTTTGCTTCCGAAGACGAATTGATCGATGAGCAGTTTGATCATTATGTTAATTTTTATCGGCAGATGACAATAGAGGAATTTCGCGACTATGTCTATGATATGTATCAATTTGATACGAATTCTTCTGTTGATTTGAGTTTAACTGCTGCCGAAGTTTCAGTTGACAAAGCTGATATTTTCTCTGTTAACCCTACATCAATAATAACTCAAAAATATTATTATAATTTTTCCGACAATTATAATTATATACAGTTAAAGTCCGAGGTTATGTATGGAGGCGGTCGGGCGATATATATTGATATCATTTCATGGTTGGGATATATAGACGATGAGGACGATTATTATGATGCATTCGATTCCGACTATGAGCTGAGCTCGGATCAGAGTTCTGTTGATGTTACATTTTACTGCACGCATTACCGCAAGGGTCTGGCACTGCGTAATATAGTGGTTACTGTAAAGTTTGAGGCGGCTGGCGGCGACGTTTACAAAACCCATAAGGTTTAATTTTATTGAAAGGGGAAATATTTTATGAATATTTTTTTCAGATTTCTTATAATTGCTGCGATTAGCGGAGCAGTTTTGTGTGCCATTGCAGTTTTCACGTCGGCTGACAGGGTTCCCCCCATAAGTAATTCGAAGGAAGTCGATGATGCACCCCATGCCTCTGAAGAGTATCTTTCTGTTTATGGAGACATTTGTGAAGCATTTGATGCCCTCGACCTTCCGCGCTCCAGGAACGGAAATGCCGAAGAGATAATATATCTGACAGAATATCCCGAGGAGCTTCTTCCTTACATTGAGGAGTTGGAGCATATCAACTCGGAGCTGGGAACGGATTTTGAGTTTGCAATTCGGGAGGCTGCCTCCAAGGAAATTATTGATTTCTACACCTCTATGGACATTGAAACGTTCCGCGATTTCATTTACGGTATGAACGATGAGAATATACGTATTGCCGAGTACTACAAGCTCCAAAGGGAGCTTGACGAACAGCTTTACGGACCATTTAGCGGCGAGAGACATCACCTGATGCGTGAGGACAGTTAAATAAGTAAAGAAGTTCCAATTTAATCGGCGCTTCAGTATGTATGTATGAAAAGATTGTTGCACCGCGATAATTTTTTATGCAACCAAACCCCAAAGCCCCCGTGAGAAATCACGGGGGCTTTGGGGTTTGGTTGGTAATTATATGAAAAAGGTCGGTTAGCAGATTCGGTTGAACGCTTTGTTTCATTCAACAATTGTATTATAACCGTATTATATGTATTTTAAAGGGCGGTTTTGCGAAAATTCCGTGAATTTTTTTGCACAGCTGTTGAAAAATCACCGCTCTTGCTTCTTAATTGCGTTCATCTCTACCCAAACTGGTCTGAATCCGCAGTTGAGCGCGATATTCCATGAATGATAGTTCGCGAGCCCCGTCCCGTAAAACGGGATATCCCCACGACGGATTATCTCATCTCTTAAAATCCTCACAAGATAGCTCCCAACACCCATTGAGCGGTATTCGGGCAGCACGTCTATACCTATCTGCTGCCAGTGGGGAGCATCCTCGGAGCAGCCTGTCATTCCCATTATTTTATCACCGTCATAGGCGCATACCACGATAGTGTCGGGATGTCCGGGAGTGTATTTGGGGCAAATCGCATTTGGGAAACGACTGTCGCCGTAAAATCCCTCTATTTCCTTTTTTCCGTAAAACCATTTTACGGGATACTCCTTTTTCGCACTGTGCATATCGCGGCTTCTGTCATACAAAAACAAATGATGAGAGTGGTTGACGGTGTAGGAATATTTGTTCAGCTCCGCTTCAAGCTCGAATAATTTTGGCAGCTCGAAAAGCCGGTGTCCCTGCTCTGCTTTCATGTATTCCCGCAGAAATGGGTGAAGCCGCTCGTCGGCGGTAATAACCGCGTTTGAGCCCATCGTAGCCATTCCGAAAAAGGACGGCTCTTTGCCGTATACCCGCCGCCCCTCGTTCAGCGCCGATTTTGTAATAACGTTCTCGGTTTTGTCAAAGTCCTCGGCGGAGCAGTTGAAGTCCAGCGCAAGCAGCCGCTTTAACTGCGGTAAATAATCGTTCATTTCATTTCCTCCATTCAATAATATCCCGTATGTCCTTACGCGGACGCGCATTCGGAGCTTCCGCGGGATGCCCCAGCGCCAGTGCCGCACGAAGTTCGCCGTTAAGCAGCTCGTTAAGCTCTCTTTGGGCAAAGCAGGTGTTGCATATCCAAAGGCTGCCTATACCCAGATTTTGGGCGGTAAGTATCATGTTCTGGATTGCCGCGCCTATGGACAAGGTGTTGCATATTTCAAATTCGTGTTCGTCCGCCGTTAGATGCACGGTTAAGTCCGACCCGTAAATATCCGTTATAAATATCAGCAGCGGCGCCTGACGCATTATGCTCAGGGTATGCTCCGCGTCCGCGATTCCCGCGGCGCTTTCGGGCAGCAGCGGAGAGATTTTTTCCCGTTTCAGACCCGCTTCCATTACCTCACAAAGCTCCGCTTTGGATTTCCCCTCGGTTATCGTGAACTTCCACGGCTGGCGGTTTTTGGCGGAGGGCGCAAGGCTTCCCGCCAGAACTATCTCGTCGACGGCGGCTTTTGGAATACCGTCGGGCTTGAATTTCCGCACACTTCGGCGTGCCTTTATCTCTTGTATCATTTTTCCTCCCATATTCCTTTAGCCAGTCGGCGCAGGGGAGTGGTGTAGAAAAAGTTTTCCCCGAAAAAGTCCTCGGGCGCTCCCTCTCCGGATATCTCCCCGTTGAACAGCAGTCCGCACTTGTCCGCGCACAGCTCGGCAAACTCCGTGTCGTGAGTGACGAGCAGAACAGCCGTGCTTTCCCCGACGGATTTTAACATTTCCGAAAAATCCCGCTTTGCCGCTGCGTCCATTCCTTTGGTCGGCTCGTCCAGAAGCAGCAGATCGGGTTTACCCGACATAAGGACTGCCAACGCCAGCCGCTGACGCTCTCCTCCCGAAAGGTCAAGCGGATTTCGCGGGAGCAGTTCCCCCGATATCCCGAAGCGCGACAGTATCTCGACCGCGGCGGTCTCGGAAATATTCCGCGAGGTCAGCTCATCAAGAGCGCTGTCCTTTCCGAGTATCGCGCAGGGGTTCTGCGGCAGGTAGGCGGGATTTTTCGCATATAGACGTATTTTCCCGCCCAGTGGCTTTGCCATGCCCATTACGGCTTTTAGCAGGGTCGTTTTTCCGCTGCCGTTGCCGCCGAGCAGCGCGTATATTTCCCCCTCGCATAAAGTCAGAGAGGCGGCTTTGAGAGCGTCGGGCAGTCCCCTGCCGTAGCTTACCCAAAGCTCTTTTATAGTTAAAACAGGCTTCCTGTCCGTGACAGTTCGCTTTTCTTTTTCGGGAGGATTTTCCGACAGCCAGCGGCGGACGGCGGGACTGCTCCTGCCCTCACGCACGGTAAGCGGAGGGATTTTCTCAGAGATACCCGAAAGCGAGTATATCCTCGCGGAAACGGGCAGGGCGCGTTGAATAGGGTGTTCGGCGGGAAGCCGCTCCGCAAGCTCTCTCGGTTTGCAGGCAGCGGTGATTTTGCCCTTATCCATAACAATAACGCTGTCCGAAATTGGCAGCAGTTCTTCCAATCTGTGCTCCGCCGCCAGCACGGCAATGCCGAGATCGCGGTTGAGCCGCCTTACCGCATCAATAAAGTTTTGGGCGGCTATTGGGTCAAGCTGCGAGGTGGGTTCGTCAAGCAGCAGCAGTTTGGGGTGTAGCGCCGCCGCGGAAGCAAGCGCCAAAAGCTGCTTTTCCCCTCCGGAAAGCGTGGCGGTGTCCCGCTCGAAAATCGCGCTTATGCCGAAATATTCCGCGCACTCGGCAACACGTCGGCGTATCTCGCCGCCCTTCAGCCCTATGCTTTCAAGACCGAACGCGGCTTCGTGCCATACCTTGTCCGTCACCGTCTGCGCTTCGGGATTCTGGGAAACATAGCCGATATACTCCGCCGCTTTTCGCGGCGAAAGGACGCTTAAAGGCTCTCCTTCAAAAAAAATCTCCCCCGACAGTCTGCCGTGGGGCGTAATGCAGGGCTTCAGCGTTTTAAGCAGCGTGCTTTTTCCGCAGCCCGATACTCCGCACAGCGTGATAAAACCGCCCGCGGGCAGCGAAATGTCTACTCCCGCAAGCGCGGGAGAATTTTCTTTCGGATAAAAAAAGGTAAGGTTTTGGGTTTTCAGCATATGCCATCACATTTAAAATCTGTTTGGTATCCTGACCTGCGCGGATTGCTCGGCAAACCTTTCGGCAGACTACGGCGATTTTTCATCGGAATACTTCCGTTGCCCGACACGAAAATTCGTGGTGAATACGGCGCTTTTCCGAATACAAAACAGGCTCTTATACTAATTTATGATCGGAGTGTAGACAAGATTTGCGGCGGGCTTGCGCATAGCGCAAGGAGCATTGACGCAGTGATGGGCATAAGATTGTCGCAAAGATGTGTCTACACGTAGATTGTAAATTAGTATTAGTCCTTTATGTATTTGATTTTGCGGAGGTCGCCGCTGCAAAGCGCTTCAAGATTGCGGAATATCTTCTCCGCAGACCAGTCCCACCATTTCAGCTTTAGCAGGTAGTCTATAAGCTCGTCGTCGAAGCGCTTGCGTATAATTTTGCAGGGATTTCCCGCGGCAATATGATAAGCGGGGATATCCTTTGCTACAACGGAATTCGCGCCGATTATAGCTCCGTCGCCTATATGCACCCCGGGGAGCACAGTGACGTTCTGCCCTATCCACACGTCGTTTCCCACCACGGTATCTCCCTTAAGAGGAAGATCGGACATCGCGGGAGTGGAGCACTCCCACCCGTGCCCCATTATATTGAACGGATAGGTGGTCACGCTGTTCATGCGGTGGTTTGCGCCGTTCATTATAAATTCTATCCCTGCGGCAATAGCGCAGAATTTCCCTATTATCAGCCTGTCGCCGTTAAATTCGTAGTGATGGGTAACGTGCTCCTCGAAGCGCTCCGCGCCGTTCGGGTCATCATAGTAGGTGTACTCGCCAACGATTATGGTCGCGCGGGTGACAACGTTTTTGAGGTAGCACAGGCTTTTTATATTTTCGTTGGGGTGTATCGCGTTGGGGTCGGGGCCGTACTGCATAGTAAAACCTCCTTTAATATGTCGGATTAGAGATGAGCAAAACGCAATTTTTGTAAATCTCCAACACCTTATATAGCGAGCTTTGAACAGATTGATGCTATATACTGTGAAATCGCTCTTGCAAAACTGGGCTTTGCACATCTTTAATCTCAGATATTTTGTGTTGCCTTAAACCAGTACTCTTTAACGGCGATTGAATTTATGCTGCCGAAACCGTCGGAGTCCTCCTCAAACCATTCAAAGCAGCGCACAAGCCGCTCCCTGTCCGCGGCGAAGTCCGCGGTGCAGTAATATTGCATAAGATGCCGCTTTTTGTCCTCGGGAATAAACCGCAGCTTGTTTTCCGCCCCGCCCCATTTTTTTCTGTCATACTTGGTAAGCAGAAGCGAAACATGGGAATCGTATAAGACCCTCATAACATGGTTGAGCTTGAAATAATCTTCGCGCAGCAGATACTTTGCGGTCATGCTGAAATGGTACAGATAGGTTCTTATCAGCCTGTCGGTATCCCCGCTCCACAGTTCTCCTTGCGGGCAGCTTTCCGCCAAAGCGCGGACACTGCCGTCCTTATCAAAAATTATATCCTTTTCGGACAGTTCGGTGTAGTGGATTTTGCACATGAAATCGTCGATAAGCTCCTTGTTGAGCAGGAAAATATCAAACTGAAAAATCCGACCGTTCTTTTCGAGCAGATATCCGTTATTGATGACAGCGCCGCTGTTGAAGTCCTCCTCCCAGCAAAGTATGACCTCATCACAAACACCCGGCAGAAGCCGGTTCAGACTTTCCTCGGCGCTCTTGAAAAATTCACCTTTTACCAGAAAAACAATGTCCGCGTCGGAGTACTCATCAGTCCCCCCGTGCATAGCCGAACCGAAATTCCACGCGCCGAGAACCCAATCGGTTGTTCTCATTATCTCGATAAAATCATTTGAAATTACAAGAAGCTCCTTGTTCATAACACTCTCCGTTTTCCAGTCAGTTTTCGATCCGCGATTTGCAGACGTTCCTCAGAACGCACGCGCCGCATTTCGGACTTCTCGCCACGCAAACCGCACGCCCGTGCCACACCAGCCTGTGGCACAGCATCAGTCCCTCTTTGGCGGGAACGCAAGCGCGGAGCTGCTTCTCTACCTTTGCCGCGTCCTTTGTGTCGGACAGTCCGAGCAGGTTGGTTATGCGTATAACGTGAGTATCACACACCATGGCGGGCTTTCCGTATAGGTCTCCCACGATAAGATTTGCGGTCTTTCTGCCCACTCCGGGGAGCTTCGTAAGCTCCTCTATGCTGTCGGGGACAACGCTGCCGTAATTATCACGCAGCATAACGCACATAGCTATGATATCCCGCGCCTTTGTCTTGAAAAGCCCGCAGGACTGTATGCATGACTCCACCTCGGAAACCTCGGCGTCGGCAAACGCTTCTATCGTAGGAAATCTCTCAAACAGGGCGGGTGTAACCATGTTTACCCGCTTGTCCGTGCACTGGGCGGAAAGACGTGTTGCGATAAGAAGCTCATGAGGCTTTTCGTAGATGAGCGCGCACTTTACCGCGGGGTATTCTTCTTGAAGCAGTGCAATGACCTCCGCCGCCAGCTTTTTCTTGTTTATTCTCATTCCTCGCTGTCCCTGCCTTCCGTTTTCACTTCGAATTCCTCAGGGGCTTTCATTACCCGAAGCTTAGTTATCATTCTGTCCTCCACGTGCAGCACTACCAGACGCACACCCTCATAATCCACCGTGGGCGGCATTATTTCGTCCCCCTCCGGTATATACCCCAGCTTATCCGTAACAAGACCGGCGATGGTTTCGTATTCGTGTTCCTCGGGAAGGTCTACCCCAAAAAGTTCAAGCACCTCCTCGGGGTCGGCTTCGCCCGTGACCTCGTACTGTCCGCCGCCGATATCGGTTATCTCGCTCTGCTCCGAGTCGTATTCGTCCTGTATATTGCCCATGACCGCTTCAATGATATCCTCCAGCGTGACAATGCCCGCCGTCCCGCCGTACTCGTCGACCACCACCGCCATTCCGCTTTTCATAGCGGTAAGTGAGCGGAACGTGTCGGAACAGGGACATGCTTCGGGCACAAAGGTAACGTCCCTTAAAAAATCCTTCGGCTTAAAGTCGGAGAGGTCCTCTCTGCCTATAAGACAAAGCAGGTCCTTTACAATGATTATTCCGACGATTTTATCTATACTCTCCTCATAAACGGGTATCCTTGAAAAACCCATATCCAGAGCAAGATAAATTAGGTCGTCCAGCGCCGTGGAGTTAAGCTCCACTCCCACGATAGAGGTCCTGTGGGTCATCACATCCCCCGCGTTCAGGCTTCCGAACGCGAAGATGTTGTTTATCATCTGCGCGGAGTCCTCCTCTATGGTGTCGTCATCGGGAGCTTTCGCGAGCGCGTCTACCATTCCGAGAAGCTGATCCTCGGTGATAACCGTGTAGCTGTTCCCAAGCGCCCTTTTCAGCAGCGCGGTAAGTCCGCGGTTAAGGGCGGAAAGCGGCGCCAGCAGCACCCGCAGAACGGGGTGCCGTTCAGGCACCTCATTTTTCTGTTCGTTTGTACTTCGGGAATTATCAGTGTCCATATATTCTCCTTATTCTAAAGAATTTTCCGCACCGTTTCGTTTTCCGCAAAGCGGAAAATTGCGCTGTTCTCGATAGGGAACTCCGCATTACTATCGGCATGTGGAAAATTCATGAGTGGGCGTTTTGCGTCTGTCCGCTTTCACTGCCCTCAGAGGGCTTTATTATTGCTTGCTTTGGTTGAAAGCGGCGGAATATTTATCCAATCTTGCTTGTCCCCTATTTAATCCTGAAGCAGATTAAGTCTCATATATTCATCCGAGGGAGAAAAGCCCAAAGTTTCATAAAGCGGCTTGCCCATATCCGTAGCGTCAAGGTCAGCATAGGTTACTCCGCGCACGCGCGCATCCTCAAGAAGAATGTTCATCATTTGTCCCGCAATACCCTGCCGGCGGTATTCTTCTTTCGTGTATACGTTCATGATATGCGCACGTCGTCCATCGGGGTGGTCAAAGGTGGGCATAAGCGATACATAGCATATCGTGGCGCAGCCCACCGCCGTTTCGCCGTCATATGCGAGAACGGTGCTCTGATCTCCCTTAAGGAAAAACTCGCGCGAGCGCTTTATAAATTCCCCGTCAAAGCACTTTCTGCCGCCGTTGACCACTTTTAGCATTTTCAATCTCAGTGACAAAACGATTTCAATATGCTCTGCGCCCGCTTTTATAATTTCAACCATACTGCTGCCTTTCCAATACCTCTGTAAATATTACCGTATGCGAAACTCCGTGTACAGAAACAGCGGTATCTCGTCGGTTCTGCTTATGCTGTCATATGCTTTCGGTTCGTCCATTCTTACAAATTCAAGTCCTTGCTCCGCCGCTTACAGCCCGAAAAGCCGTTCCCCGTTACGACGCGCCGTTTCGATCATTTCCTCCGTGCTTACTCCCTTTATTTCCGCCATCTTAGCCGCTGTCCGGGGTATCATTCCGCTGTGGCTCTTCTTGCCTCGAAAAGGCTCGGGAGCCATATAGGGACAGTCCGTTTCCAGCAGAAGTCTGTCCAAAGGAACGGCTTCGCAGGCAGCGACCGCTTTTTTTGCGTTTTTGAAGGTCAGTACTCCCGTAAATCCGATATACAGCCCCAGTCCTACCGCTTCGCGGGCGGTTTCCGCGCTGCCCGAAAAGCAGTGAAGCACTCCGCGCG
The DNA here is from genome assembly GCA_910587135.1 of uncultured Oscillospiraceae bacterium. GTDB lineage: Bacteria > Bacillota > Clostridia > Oscillospirales > Ruminococcaceae > CAG-115. The sequence goes on along the minus strand of CAJULF010000005.1, from coordinate 58,842 downwards.
GCTTGTATTCCCGAAGCAGATTCATGGTGTCCTCACAAGCGTCCCGTGAATGGATTATCACCGCCATATCACGCCGATTTGCCATTATAAGCTGCCGCTCAAAAACTTCTCTCTGAAGCTCCCGCGGAGGCTCGGGGTAGTGATAATCAAGCCCTATCTCCCCCAGTGCGCAGACATTTTCGCTGCCGAGCATTTCCTCCAGCCGCTTCTCCCAATCTGCGGGAAGCTCCGCGGCGTGCTCGGGGTGGATACCTGCCGCCGCTTTGATATATCTGTATCTCTCGGCAAGAGCTATCTCTTCAAGGCTGCTCTCCAGATCGCAGCCCACTGCCAGAACGCGCTCCACTCCCATACTCGGCAGTTCGGCAAGCAGTCCGTCAAGCTCTTCCCCGAAATCCTCTCTCAGATAGTGGGCGTGCGTATCGAATATCCCCATTTTGCTCTCCTGATTTAATTATTTAGGCTTAAGGCGGATTTTTAATAGAATTTTATTCACCGCAAGCACCCGATAGTTCGCCGCGCGGTAAGCTCTTCGCTGCGCTCCGTTCTTACCGCGCGGCTTGCGTAAAATTCACGTCGGGTCATACGGTTGCTGCCGCTTTAAGCGCCCTTGACCGCCTTATCTTACTGCGGCTGTTTCATGTAGGTGAGAATGATCTCCCTTGTTTCATACGCTTCAAGCGGAAGTCTGCCGCGTCCGCCGAAAAGCTCCTCGGTGGATTTAAATGCCGCGTTGAAAGCGCGGGAAATAACTTCGTCCTTGTTTTCGCCCTCGACCACAACACTCTCAAAGAAGGTTTTCAGCCGCTCCGCAGTGGGCGCAGGCTGCCAGTATTCCGGGCTGTTCTCCTCCGCAGCGGTGTTGCCGTACAGCTTTCGTATCTGCGTAAGAAGCTGCTCGGCATAAAGCTGCGCGCCGATGCTTGGCACGTTCCCCGAAAGAACCTCCCCCTGTTTAACGAACATTGCGCGGATTATATGCTGCACACCCTCGGTCATGAGCTCCGAGCGGATTTTTCCGCCGTTCTCGTTTATCCTGTTAAGAGTATTCTCGCTGTCCTCCCGCTGGAGCAGATTGTTATCGGAAGTCTGCTTCTGCGCGGAGCGCTTGGTGTAGGCGGGGGTAAACGCCGCCTGCGATTTTATAAAGCTGTCGGTGTGCTCCGAAGCCATTGAAGAGCTTTTGTTTTCCGTGCGCTGCTCCGACGAGCGCGTCAGATTGGTCTGATTGACCGCGGGCAGATCCGCTATCCTTCCTATATCCATATTATCTCCCCCTATGTCTGTTGAAGGCGTTCGGCTGATAATTGTTTACAATTAAGGCATTAGGTTTGCCGAAATTGCTTTGTTTTTTGTCAGCCTTTTTACGCTATCATGCGCTTTTAACTATCGTATCGTGCTTCCGTTCGGTGTGTCATTATCAAGAAACAGCACCCTTACGTCGTTTTCACCCGCGTCGCAGGCGAGGATCATTCCCTCGCTTGTTTCTCCGCACAGCTTTGCGGGCGCGAGATTTGCCACAAACACTATTTTCTTTCCCACAAGCTCCTCCGGAGTGTACCACGGCGCTATTCCCGATACTATCTGACGTCCGCCGCGTCCGTCGTCCACGGTGAGCTTAAGCAGCTTCTTTGCTTTCTTTATCTTCTCGCAGGCGGTTATCTCGCCGCTGCGCAGCTTGACCTCCGCGAACTGATCTATTGTAATGATATTCGCCTTGTCTAAGTCCTCGTCCTCACGGACAGACGGCTTATTGTCCACCATCGCGTTCAGCTCGTCTATTTCCTTGTCCATATCTATCCTTGGGAACAGTACCGCTCCCTTATTTACGGTGACCGTTTTTGAGAGCACGCCGAATTGCGCCAGCGTTTCATACTTGACATCGGATTCTCCAGCGCCTATCTGCTCCCATACCTTGGGCATGGTCTGCGGCATAAATGGATAAAGCAGAGCCGAGCAGATTCGGATAGTTTCCAGAAGATTATACAGAACCGCCGCCAGTCTGGGCTTTTGAGCTTCATCCTTGGCGAGAATCCACGGGGTGGTCTCATCGATATATTTGTTCGCGCGGGATATCACCTTGAATATCTCCGCCAAAGCAAGCGCGAGCTGCGCGTCGTCAATATACGCTGCCGTCTTTTCGCGGAGCGCAGCCGCCATACTCTTAAGCTCATCATCGAGCGGGTCGGCGGTTTTCTCTGCGGGCAAGGTACCGCCGAAGAACTGCGTTGCCATGGAAACCGTTCTTGAAACGAGATTTCCGAGGTCGTTCGCGAGGTCGGTGTTTATCCTGCCTATCATTATTTCGTTGGAGAAATTGCTGTCGCTGCCGTAGGGCATATCTCTCAGTATCTGATAGCGAACCGCGTCAACGCCGTATCTTTCACCAAGTACAAAGGGGTCTACCACATTGCCCAGCGATTTGGACATCTTCGCGCCGTTGAAATTTATCCATCCGTGCCCGTAAAGCTTTTTGGGAACCGGGATATCCAGCATCATCAATATGGCGGGCCAAACGATGGAGTGGAAGCGTACTATCTCCTTTGCGGTCATATGCAGATCGGCGGGCCAGTACTTGTCAAAATCGTTATAGGTATTGTTTTCGTAACCCAGAGCACTTATATAGTTTATCAAAGCGTCCACCCACACATATACGGTGTGGTCGGGGTCGAAGGGGAACGGTATCCCCCACTTTACGCTTGTCCGTGAGATACACAGATCCTCCAGACCGTCCTTTACGAAGTTGTTTATCATTTCGTTTACGCGGGTCTCGGGACGCAGATAGTCGGTGTTTTTGAGCAGGTCGATTATCTTGTCGGTAAACCCCGACAGCTTCAGGAAATAAGCCTCCTCCTTGCTGTCAATAACTTCTCTGCCGCAGTCGGGACACTTGCCGTCCACGAGCTGCTTTTCCGTCCAGAAGCTCTCGCAGGGCACGCAGTATTTCCCCACATAGCTGCCTTTGTATATAAAACCCTTGTCGTGCAGCTTTGTCAGGATATTCTGCACGGTTTCGATATGATACGGGTCGGTGGTGCGTACATAGCGGTCGTAGCTTATGCCCATAAAGCTCCACAGCTTTTTGAATTTTTCAACAATACCGTCCACAAATTCCTGAGGAGACATTCCCGCCTTTTCCGCGTTTTGCTGTATCTTGGCGCCGTGCTCGTCCGTTCCGGTAAGGAACATTACATCGTAGCCCTGCATTCTTTTGAAGCGGGCAATGGTGTCGCAGGCAACCGTGGTGTAGCAGTGACCGATATGAGGTTTTGCCGAGGGATAGTAGATGGGGGTGGTTATATAATATTTCCCCTTGCCGAAACTTTCGTTACTCATAGTTATTTTTACCTCTTTTTCTACAAATTGATATATTTTTGAGGCTGAATATGCCAAATAAAAATATACTTACTCATTGTTATTATATATCTTTTCCAACATTTTTTCAAGTAGAGAGAAAAAAATCAAGAAAGTTTTACATATTACATAAAAAAGACTTGATTTTTTTTACGTTTTTTAGTACAATATAGATGGTATCATTTTTTTGCGCGAGCCGGAGCTGTATCCTTACATAAATGAAAAGCTCTGTTTCTGCGTCATATGATTTTATAAAACGCAGGGTGAGGCGGTATCGCAAAGCCGCTGCGGCATTGGCGGTTATGCGGTGCTGTTTAAAATTGGGAAAAGAGGTAAAAGTAATGTCAAACAGGCTTTTTCAAGGAATCGTTCATCAGATGAAGGATGCTGTGAACAGGGTTATCGGAGTGATCGACGAAAACGGGACTATTATCGCTTGCAGCGATCTTACACGCGTAGGTGGCGGCAACGACTTCTTCTCGATAGAGCTTGGGGATTCTCATGAGGTTTTCATACGCGACGGCTACACCTATAAGCCGTTCGGGGTTCACGTAAAGCCGGACTACGCTGTTTTTGTGGAGGGCACGGACGAGCCTGCCGCCAAATACGCCGGTATTATCGCCATTTCGCTTTCGGGCATAAAGCAGTATTACGATGAGAAATACGACCGCAACAATTTTGTGAAGAATATTATTCTTGACAATGTTCTGCCCGGAGATATAACCCTTAAGGCGCGTGAGCTGCATTTCAACGCCGACATCAGCCGTGTTGTGTTCCTCATCAGCGTTATTGCCGCAAACGACGTTTCGGCATACGACGTTGTGCAGAATCTTTTCCCCGACAAGAACAAGGATTTTGTGTTCAACATCACCGAAAACGATATTGTTCTGGTCAAGGAAGTCAAGAACAATATGGACGTGAACGACCTTGAAAAGCTGGCGCGCTCCATTTCCGACACGCTTTCCAGCGAGTTCTTCACCAAGGTGAACGTTGGCATAGGCACGCCCGTTATGGGGGTCAAGGATCTTGCGCGTTCTTTCAAGGAGGCGCAGACGGCTCTTGAGGTCGGAAAGGTGTTCGACACGGACAAGAATATCGTAAGCTATGATAATCTTGGTATAGCGCGTCTTATATATCACCTCCCCACAACGCTGTGCGAGACCTTCCTCAAGGAGGTTTTCAAGAAGAATTCCATAGAGTCCCTTGACCATGAAACGCTGTTTACCATACAGAAGTTTTTTGAAAACAGCCTTAATGTGTCAGAGACCTCAAGGAAGCTGTTTGTACACCGCAACACATTGGTTTACCGTCTTGACAAGATTAAGAAACTGACGGGACTTGATCTGCGGGAATTCGACCACGCGATCATATTCAAGATCGCGCTTATGGTCAAGAAATATCTTGCCGCGAACCCCACAAAGTTCTGATGCGGCGGGACTTCGATTCGTGATAAAAATCGAAAATAAAGCTGTTCCGATTTGCTTCGGGACAGCTTTTGAATGTATTTATACCGTGAAATGGGCAGAGAATAGAGGGTGAACGGTCAGCCCTCCGAAATGAGCATTTCCCTAAGGAAAATCGATTCCGCGCTTTGTGCGGGAATGCGGAATTTTCAAAGCATTTTTTATAAAAGCAACAAAAAAATTGAAGATCAAAGGCGCTGAAAGCAGTAATCAGTGACCGCCCACGCAGGAAATTTTCCCGCAACAGGCTGCGAGGGTTTTGCACAAAAATGAAGGAAATGATTAAAGCGCTATGTTATTTTTTGTGTAAAACTACGCGCAGCGTAGCTAAGCGGAGCGGAGCTTTCACGGCGCGGTAGTGCGAGCGGAAACTCGCGCGGTGCGGGAAAATTTTTTGAAATCAGGAGAAAAGAATGGTTGAGCTTAAGAACGTCAACGTGCATTATTCGAGCGGCGTTGACGCGCTTGTAGATGTAAATCTGAGGATAAACGACGGCGAGTTCGTGTTTATCGTCGGCGAGAGCGGCGCGGGAAAATCCACGCTGATGAAGCTGATGATGCGGGAAATAGTACCTTCCTCGGGAAGGGTTTTCGTGAACGGTTACAATCTCGCAAAACTAAAGGGGAATAAGATTGCGAAGTTCCGCCGCTCTATCGGAGTGGTGTTCCAGGAATTCAGGCTTATTCAGGACTATACGGTGTATGAAAACGTGGCTTTTGTGCTTCGTATAGCCGACCAGTCAATGAAATATATACGTCAGCGCGTGCCCTACGTGCTTAATCTTGTCGAGCTTGCCCATAAGGCGCGCAACAGGACAAGGGAGCTTTCGGGCGGCGAGCAGCAGCGTGTGGCGATCGCCCGTGCGCTTGCAAACGATCCCGGTCTGCTTATAGTCGACGAGCCTACGGGAAATCTCGACCCTAAGCGCTCCTATGAGCTTGTGGAGCTTCTGAAGGATATCAACCGCTGTGGCACTACCGTAGTGATGATAACCCACGAGCACGATCTCGTGCGCTATTTCGGCGGCAGGATAATAAATATTGAAAAAGGGTCGGTCACTTTCGACGAGAATATCGGAGGTCATGATGAGGACGAGTAACGCAACTTATCTTGTAAAAAAGGGTATAACCTCCGTGTGGAAGAACTTTGTAATGTCCTTTGCCAGCTTCTGCATACTGCTGGTAAGTCTGCTTCAGGTGAGCTGCACGGTGCTTATAATGATGAACGTAAATATTGTGATGAGCAATATCGGCGCGACAAATCAGATAGTTATTTTTCTTGAAAAGGACGTGGCGCAGACCGATATTGACCATGTGCGGGCGGTACTTGAAAAAAACGACGATCTTACGGATATAAAATATATTTCCAAAGAGGAAGGTCTGGAGCAGTTCCGCGAGGATATGGGACAGTATGCCGAGCTGCTGGATTATCTCCCCGATAACCCCGCGCCCGAAACATTTCTTGTGCGTGTCACAGATCTGACAAAAATCCGTTACATTGTTGATGTATTATCGAGCATAGAGGGCGTGGAGCTGGTTCAGGCACCATATGATTTCGCGGAGGCTCTGGTGGATATAAGAAACACGCTGTCGGTGATACTGGCGGCGGTGCTTACCACGCTGGTGGTGATAAGCGTTATCATAGTTTCAAACACCATACGCACCAGCGTGTTCGCGCGCAGAAACGAAATAACCATAATGAAATATGTGGGAGCTACAAACGGCTTTATAAAAACGCCTTTTTTTGTTGAGGGTATGTTTATAGGCGTTCTGGCAGGAACGGCGGCATGGGGGCTTACCTGGTGCATTTACAATTCCGTTTTCGCGCTGTTTGACAGCGAACTTACCGTGTGGAGAATGTTCGGATTGTACGGGCTGATTCCGTTCGACGACATAAGCTGGATAGTGCTTGCGGTAAACTGCGCGGCAGGAGCGCTGCTGGGCGCGGTGGGAACCACGATAAGCACGGGAAAATATCTTAAGGTATAACAAAGACAGGAAATACAGATTGGAGGACAGCATGGATAACAGACAGATGAAGGCGGCTTTGGATTGTATGACGGATTGGCTATCCCACCCGATGGAGCTTGGAAAGGCGCCCGCGGAGATAGAATGCACAGGTAGCTTTGAGGCATATGAGATGACTTATTATATTTTTAAATATAAGAAAGAGAGCGGCGGAGAGTGGCTTGTTGGCGTAAGCGGCGGCTATGAGGACGGCGAGCTTGACAACTGTGGGCACACCTTCAGCGAGATGGAGGAGTACGACGAGGCTAACGCCGAGGAACAGGCGCGGGCACTGGTTGATTTTGTTCGGGAGCAGATCATCAAATCTGCGGAGGACGCGGAAAACCGCAAGGAAAATCCCGGGACTTTTGTCAATTATATTCTGTTTGAGGATATAAAATGGGATATGGAAGCCCTGCGCGGGGAGCTGAAAAGCGCATGGGGGATCGAGTATGAGCCTGACTATGAGGATATCGACGATGAGAATATCGATGATGAGGATGATGAAGATGATGGAAACTCGCTTGTAATTTCTTACGGTGGAGCGTTTATAGCGGTATCCTTAATAGACGCCCCCGTGCCTTACGGCGAGGTTGAAGCGAGCGCAGAGCGCAATTTTATGTGGAGCGACGGCGTTAAGCAGGTGAAAAAGCATAAGGCGCACCTGTTGGTGGCGGTAATGAGTGACGAGCTTGACCCGCGCGATACGGGAGAGCTTATGGTAAAGACCGTGGTATCCTGCCTTAAGCTGTTCGGCGGTATAGGAGTATACACGGGCGATGTGGTGCTTGCAAGGGATTACTATCTGGATTTTGCGGAAATGCTTGACGAGGGACTATACCCGCTTCATAATCTGGTGTGGATAGGTATTTACCGCAATGGAGAGGGTATCTGCGGATATACCGGCGGAATGATAAACTTCGGGTATAACGAAATAGAGGTGCTTGGCAGCAGCGCCGAACCGATGGAGCTTCACTTGTTTATATCCAATGTTGCGGGATATGTTATCGATGAGGGGGTTGTTTTCAGCGACGGTGAAACCATAGGCTACTCCGAGGATCAGAAGCTCCCCATAACCGTAAGCCCCGGCGAGGCGGTAGACGGAGAATCGGTAAAGATAGAGTTTTAACGGCAGACAAACGAAAGGAAGCGCAATTTGAATAAAAAAATTTCTTTGGGCGTTGCGATAAGCCTTGTGGCGATCGGCTGCGCAATTACGTTCGTTCTTACGTGGACGGTTTCGCTTAAAATATACAACGGAAAGCTGGTAAGCTCCGACACCTACGAGGGTATGTACGCGAAGCTGCGCGAGATAGACGCCACGGTCAGAAACAACTATATCAACTCCGTAAGCGACGAGCAGATAGCTAACGGTGTTATAAACGGATATGTGGCGGGTATCGGTGATAAGTACGCGAGCTATATGGCGGTAGATTCCTACTATGAGCTTCAGCAGACAAACAGCGGTATTATCATGAACGCGGGCTTTGACGCAAAGGAGGACGGAAGCGGCTATCTTTTGGTCACCACCGTATACAGGGGCAGCTCCGCAGAGCTTAACGGCGTAGAGGTCGGCGATGTTATAACGGAGATCGACGGTAAAAATCTGCTTTCGATGGAGGCAGGCACGGCGATGGGAAAGCTGTCGGGCGAGATAGGAACAAGAATAGCGCTGAAGCTGCTTCGTGACGGCGAGGAAGTTTCGGTGAACCTTATCCGTCAGCAGCTTGAAATAGAGTCGGTGACAAGCAAGGTCATGAACGGCAGCGTCGGCTATATCAACATATCCTCTTTCAACGGCAAGACCGCCGAGCAGTTTGCCGAGCATCTCAACACATTGACCGAGGCAGAGGTAAAGGCGCTTATAATCGACGTTAGGCAGAACGGCGGCGGAGTGGTAAGCGCTCTCAAGCCCATTCTCAACAGATTTATTCCCGCTGCTATCATTGCAACGGCCGAGTATTCCGACGGAAGCAGAAGGACTCTTCTTGAAACCGATTCCGAGGTTCATACAGACCTGCCGATAGCCATACTTGTGGACGGAGGAACGGCTTCCGCCTCGGAACTGTTTGCTGTGGCGCTCAGGGACGAGTGCGGCGCGGTTCTGGTGGGAACGCAGACCTACGGCAAAGCGGTAATGCAGAACACCTTTGAGTTTTCCGACGGAAGCGCGGTTACGCTGTCCGTGGCGAAAATATACCCGTCAAAATCCGAAAGCTACGACGGAGTGGGGCTTAAGCCCGATTACTTGGTGGAACTGCCCGCGGGAGCGGTGCTCGGCAATCTTTCCGAAGATATGGACACTCAGCTTCAAAAAGCTCTTGAGGTAATAGCACCCAACAGCAGCAATTAATACTTTTTACCATTAGAAAGTGTAGAAAAAATCGAGCTAAACTCTGATATATGGTTTCTGCGAAGATTTTTTGTGTACACTTTCGAATTGGGCATCAGTATAAGACTCTTGCGGGAATTAAAGGGAACTGTCTTGAATATAAGTAAAAACGCGGGTCGGACTGCGGTCGGATTTCGCATAAAATATTTGGAGGACTAATAATGAACAAGCCTATTACAGTATTGACAAGAAACGGTGAGGCAAAGCTCAAGGCGGAGCTTGACGAACTTAAATCGGTGCGCCGCCGCGAAATTGCGGAGAAAATAAAGGTCGCGCTTTCCTTCGGCGATCTTTCGGAGAACAGCGAATATGACGAGGCGAAAAACGAGCAGGGTATAATCGAATCCCGTATCGCGGAAATAGAAGCTACCCTTGCCCACGCCCAGATCATTGACGACGATGATATCTCCACGGAAAAAGTGGGTATAGGAACCATTGTCAAAATTCTTGACATAGAGATGGAAGAAGAAATGGAATTCAAGATGGTGGGCACCAAGGAGGCGGATATCAACAGCGGCAGGCTGTCTGACGAATCTCCCATAGGAGCCGCCATACTCGGACATAAGGTAAGCGAGGTAGTGGACGTTGAAACACCCTCGGGAGTGCTGAAGTTTGAAATACTCGATATCAGGAAGGACGACGAAGAGTAAGGCTGTAAAAAATGCCGAAAGGAGCAAAATCAATGGCTAACGAAAATGACGAGATACAGGAGCTTACCGCGGAGGAACTGGACGAACAGCACCGCGTAAGGCTGGAAAAGCTTGCGGGATTAAAGGCGGCGGGAAAAGACCCCTATATAATCACAAGCTATGACATAACGATAAAGAACAGCGAGATACGCGAGAGATTTGAGGAGCTGGAAAACAAAGATGTGGTTATCGCGGGCAGGATAATGTCCTGGCGCGATATGGGCAAGGCGAATTTTATCGATGTGCGCGACGGCTCGGACAGAATGCAGGTTTATGTCAAGATAGACGAGATAGGCGAGGAGAATTTCAGCGAGTTCAAGAAGTGGGATCTGGGAGATATCGTGGGCGTTAAGGGATTTGTGTTCAAGACCCGCCGCGGGGAGATATCGGTTCACGCGAAAGAAATAACACTGCTTACCAAGTCGCTGCTGCCGCTGCCCGAAAAGTGGCACGGGCTCAAGGACAAGGAGGAGCGATACAGAAAGCGCTACCTTGACCTTATCGCAAATCCCGATGTAAAGGATACGTTTGTAAAGCGCTCCGCGATACTGCGTGAGATACGCGCGTTCCTGGACGCTCACGGCTATCTTGAGGTGGACACACCCGTGCTGCTGCCACTGGAGATAGGCGCCGCGGCGCGTCCTTTCAAGACCCATCACAACGCGCTGGACATAGATATGTATATGCGCATAGAAACCGAATTGTACTTAAAGCGTCTTATCGTGGGCGGATTTGACAAGGTATACGAGGTGGGAAGGATTTTCCGCAACGAGGGCATGGACGCCACGCATAATCCCGAATTTACCACTATAGAGATGTATCAGGCTTACACGGATTATTTCGGCATGATGGATCTTATAGAGGAGCTTTACAGAACTGTTGCGGTAAATGTGTGCGGAACGGACACCGTAAGCTATCAGGGCAAGGAAATAGCGGTCGGAAAGCCGTGGGAGCGCCTTACGATGATAGAGGCGGTAAAGAAGTACGCGGGAGTGGATTATAACGATTGGGCTGACGACGACGCGGCGCGCGCCTGCGCAAAGGAGCATCATGTTGATGATGATTTGGATTGCAGCTCTACCAGGGGGCATGTTCTCATCGCTTTCTTTGAGGCGTTCGTGGAGGACAAGCTGATACAGCCCACCATTATTTATGATTATCCCGTGGAAAATTCCCCGCTGGCAAAGAGGAAGCCCGATTTCCCCTCATTTACGGAAAGATTTGAGTATTTCATCAACGGAACCGAGTTTGGAAACGCCTTTTCGGAGCTTAACGACCCGCTGGATCAGCGCGAGCGATTCACAAAGCAGGTGGCTGCAAAGCGTGCACAGGGCGGAAACGACGCTCAGCTTGACGAGGATTTCCTCACCGCGCTGGAGTACGGTATGCCTCCCACGGGCGGACTGGGATTCGGATTTGACAGACTGGTCATGCTGCTTACAGATTCCCCCAGCATAAGGGACGTTCTGCTGTTCCCCACAATGCGCCCGACGAACGGCTGATATTTGACGGCTTCGCAATATATTGTTTTCGGGGCAGCACAATAAAAGGGCAGTCAAAGCCGCTGAAAGTCAAGAGCGGCTGACCGCCCGCGCATGAATTTTCCGAAAGCCTCTGTGAAAGCTCAGTGTAGCGAAGCGGAACGGAGCTTCTCACGGAGGGTTAGCGGCAGCAATGCAAAGCGTTGTTACCGCGGTTCGGAAAAATCTTTTAAATCAGGAGGAATTATGGCAGACAAGGACGATGAACAAAGGCTCTTGCAGGAGCGGCGCGAGCTGCTCAAGCTGAAGCAGGGGATAATAGAGGGGAGCGATATAATACAGCGGGACGAGCCGGAGGAAATACCCAGGCCGACAGGAATTAAGGCTGTCGAGAACTTTTTTTATCACTATAAGTGGTATGTGGTTCTGATAGCTTTTTTCACGATTGTTTTTGGGTATATGATAGTGCAGGCGGTGACAAGGGAAAAGCCCGATCTTAATGTCGCGGTTATCTCAAGCGCTGCGGAAAGCGGAATATATCCGAAGCTGAATGATATTGAAAGAACTCTGGAAAAATACTGCCCCGATTTTGACGGTAACGGTAACGTTCATGTTCAGGTGAATTTTATTGATCTGAATACCTCGAGCGGAAATATCGAGTATATAGATACCAACCGTCAGAAATTCCAGTCGATAGAGCTTTTCGGCGGTGAAAGTCAGATGTGGCTCTGCGATTACGGAGTAATAGAGGAGCTTTACAGCGCTTATGAAAAGATAGATTTTTTTGTGGATTTTTCAGGGGAGTATCCCGACGCAAAGCTTATCGATGACAGGGGGCTTGTGCTGAATGATACGGATTTTACCGAGTATGCCCGCTGGAGCACCTGCCCCGATGACGTTGCGGTTTACGTCAGAGAGGTTTTTGAGAATATGACCGGAAACAGCAAGCAGGCGCAGGAGCAGCGTGAGCGGGCGCTTACAGTTTATCGCAATCTCGCTTCGGGTATCGTGGTGAACGAGGAGGCTACCGAGGAATCCTGACGTAAAAACACCGCAAGTGCTGTGCGGTGGTCCGACCCGTATATAAAGGTTGACTTAAAGCGGATTATTTAAAAAAATTTCAAAATTTCCGTAAGCACGCGCCGTTCGCTGCGCGAGGTTTTGCGCAAAACCACCTCTGCGCGTTTGCGGAAACCGGTCATAATTTGCTGCGCAAATTATGACACTTTTTGAAATTTCATGCACCGACATTGCGTGGCATATGAGCTTTTTTCTGCAAGCTGAAACACCGCACATGCCGTGCGGTGTTCGACTGAGGTGTATTATTTATCGGTTGTGTTCCGCGCTTTTCGGCTCGGAGTTAAATGGGGTCATTCCGCCTGCTGTGATATCGCAGGGAACATATTCGGGCAAATGCCGCGAGCTGTTTTTCATAGAAAATTTTTAAGGTTGTCGCAGTATTCCTGCTCTCGTCTGAGCAGATCCTGCGCGTCGTCCTTTATCCTTTCCTCGGCACCGCGGGAGCGGTTTACGGCGTGCTGCATATCGATTATTCCCATGGTAGTGCCTCTGATCATGATTTTGGCAAGACGGGCGCTGCTTTGTCCGGTCATGGTTTTCATGGCTATGCCCATTTTCGCCATCGCTTTTACATGGGGCGGAGTCTGCTTGGGAGTTACCCCGCGGCGTGTAAGCTCTCCCCGCGCTTCTGCCGCTATGTTTTTGTAACGCTCGCGCTGGGCTGCTATTTCGCGGTGAAGCTGTGTGTTGCGGCAGCGCTTGAGAATATCGCCCGAAGCGTCATAAGCCATATCGGCGTTTTTGTAGACGCTTTTCAGAATTTCCGCACTTTGTCGGTTTTTAAAGCTGCTCATATTAAAGACCTCGCTTTCTTGGCTTTATACCGGTTTTCGGCACGAAAGCTTACAAAAATCAGAGCAACGGATATATGCGGTTCTGCTCCGGTTTATGCATGCGCTTTAGCCGAAAATTAGTATTATACATATTCTTATCGGTTTTCGTAAAAATATGTATGATGGAAAGCAGGCGGAATATTGCCATTTTTAACCGAAAGGAATCGAAAATGAAAAGAGAATCCTTTATAAAGCTGACCCTTAAGGGATTGGGATATATCGTTCTGGGAAACGTGCTTTGTCTTTTTATGACAATGGGGCTTGGAATGTTTGGGGTAAACCTGTTTACCAAGGTCGTTTCAATCTCCTGCGGGACTCTGATTTTTTACCTGCTGGTATTCACCACGGCATGGAAGGACGGCACAAGGGAACGCAGCTTGATAAAGCTGGGCAGGGAAACTGAGGAAAAAAAGCACCGATGGATATTGATAGGTTTAGTTATGTTCATTTTTGCGGCGCTGCCCTCGGCGGTGCTGCTGCTGAATAAGCTGTATTTCCCCGAGCAGGATCTGCTTATCCCCTACCGCTTTGTAAGCGGCAGCGCGTATCCGTTTGTAATGGCTTTTATTCCTCCCATAACTACCGAGTCCGAGGCTTGGGTGGAAACTTCACTCAGGCAGATAGACAATATGAGCGTTATTTTCCCAATACTCATGATGGTTTATTATCTTCTTATTCCCGTTGCCGCACAGTTCGGCTATTTTATAGGCTTTAACGACAAGCTGGATAAGGATAAGATAATGTATGGCAAATAAGGTGTGGAGCTTAAGTATTTGTTCTCTGACCCGAATATTATATGCTTTTTGACTTGGATCAATTTTTTGAAAGTATAAAATGATCGGTTTTAGTCAGTTTTTACAGACTTTATAAAAAGCCCGTCGACAACGCAATGTCGGCGCATGAAATATCAAAAAGTCACGCGTTTGCGTTCGCAAACGCGCGCGGTTTCCGCTAAGCATGCCAAGTTTTGCGCAACGTGGAGGTTTTGCCTTATGGCAATTTGTTACAATTTGCGCAAAACTTCCGGTACGAAGTGAAGCGGAGTATGATTAGCGGAAATTTTGAAATTTTTTAAAATAGTCCAATTTAGGTCAACCTTTATATACAGTCTGCGATATCCTCTGCGAAAGCGGAGGATATTTTTATATGATGTTTTTATAACGGGTCAGGAGAGGAATCTTTCAGTATTTTTCTTTCCAGCACCTCTTTGATGAGGGATTGCAGACTTACCATATCTATCGGCTTCGGGGCGTGGGCGTCCATGCCCGCTTCTATGGATTTTTTGCGGTCCTCTGCGTAGGTGTTGGCTGAAAGGGCTATTATCGGAACGCTCGCGCGCTGTTTGTCATCAAGGCTTCTTATAACGCGCGACGCCTCGTATCCGTTCATGCGCGGCATCTGAATATCCATCAATACAAAGTCGTAATACCCCGCCTTGCCGCTTTTTATCATTTCAACTGCGATATCTCCGTCCGAAGCCGTTTCCACGATGAAGCCCTCTTCGGTAAGCAGTGCCTCGGCTATTTCACTGTTTATTTCGTTGTCCTCTACCAGAAGCAGCCGTTTTCCCTTGAGTGAGATAGAGTCGGAAGGGGGCGCCGAAAGCGGTCCTATATCCTTTTCCAGATATTTAAGCACAATTGTTACCGTGAATTTACTGCCCACGCCCTGCTTGCTCTTCACGTCTATTTTGCCGTCCATCATATCCACAAGGCTGCGCACTACCGCCATACCCAATCCGCTGCCAAGCACGCCGCTCTTGGTGGTGTTCTTTTCCCTGGTGAACGGCTCAAACATATGTTCCATAAACTGCTCTGATATTCCTATCCCGTTGTCTTCGATCTCAAAGCAGTATTTCGCGTAGCCGCCGGATACTGTTTCTTCTTTAACGGTGAGCGTGACTTTTCCGTGGGGGTTGGTGTATTTCGCGGCATTGTCCAGAAGCTGACAAAGAATTTCCTTGGTTCTGATAATATCAACAAATACAGAGAAATGCGCAACCGATGATTTGTCTATCGTAAAATGAAGCGATTTCGCGCTCATCTGCGGCAAAACCGTCTTTTCCACTTCCGCCAGCAGATCGACCAGATGACATTCGGTTTCGGCAAGGACAGCCTTGCCCGATTCCATACGTGTAACCTCCAGAGCTTCGTTTACAATGGTAAGAAGCTGATTTCCCGAAATTTTTATTTTTTCAAGGTAATCCGCGGTTCTGTCCTGCTCGTCGATATGCATTCTTATGAGGTCTGTAAAGCCGAGAATGGCGTTGAGTGGGGTGCGTATATCGTGGGACATATTTGATAAAAAAGTGCTTTTGGCAATATTGGCAGCCTGTGCCTGTCTTAGCGAAACCTGAAGCAGCTTCTGACGCTCTATCTGTTCCGTGATATCCTTTGCCATTACAAGCGCGGTGATACGTCCGTCACCGCCCTCCCCCAGCAGAACCACATAATGAAGCAGCCGCTTTCTTCCAAGCGCGTCAACAGCCCAGCTGTCGTAGGTCTGTTCAAGTTCGCCGTTGTCATAGCAGCTCATAAGACGCTTTATATCAAAAAATCCCTTATATTCATTCGGCTCGTTCTGATTTATCCTCTTGGAGGAGAAGTTGATAAAATCCGAAAATCCGGTTTCCGCAGAGTCGTTTACGGAGTCGAAGACGTCGAACATCTGTCCGTCGTAGGTCTGGGTCACGGCGGTTATAAATTTATCTTCCGTAAGGCTTATCTCGAAAAAAAACAGCGCGTCGTAAAGGATAGCCTTGCGGTATTGGCTCTCGCGGGCGGAGATGCGCACCAGCTCACTGTTTATCAACTCCAGATCGGACATACGCTTTCTCATTCTGTCGGTATTGTCGGCGATAAACACATAGAAAATTCCGCCGATATCCGTACGGATAAAGTGTCCGTAGTCTTCCACCCAATGCTCCGCTCCGTCCTTATGGTTTATTCTGTACTCCACATAGTCAAGGTGATTTTTATTGTTCGCAACCTGATGAGCTATGCTTTTTTCTACACTGTCGAGGTCGTCGGGGACTACCATTCCTTTAAAGGTATCGCCCGTCAGCTTTGAAAATTCCTCGCGGCTGTCGCAGCCGAAAATGCTTAGCAGCGCTTTGTTGACATGCAGAATTTCCTCATTTCCGTCCGCGCGGTAAATGAAAAATCCGCCCGGCATATCCTCCACGATGTTGCGGAATAAGTCTGTCGGGCATTCGTCAAATGCCTTTATCAGTTCTTTAGTGCCGTTCTCCATAAATTCCCCTCTTTTCAAATCGATTTGGTTGTTCCGTTTTACAAATTGTCCGTTACATTTACATAAAATCTTTTGCCTGCCCCGGCGGCGATTTGATTTCGCGCCGATTTGCTGCTTTCCGGCGAGCGGGTAAATCCCTCAAATAATATCTATGACATATACAATTCGATTATCTGCTTGTAAAATTTCATTTCATCCGCAATAGATGTTTGTACAAAAAGAATTTCTATTTATATTTTACAACTTATCGGACAATTTTTCAAGTATTTTTCTGAAAATACATAAAAAAAGCGACTGGCGGGAATAAATTCACACTGTCCGCAGTTCTGATAAAAATGCAATAGGGGTTGTCAGTTTGGCCGGTTTATGGTATAATAAACGCAGGGCATTTATTATACCCTTATGTCCACGCATATCCGCAAATCTTCGATTTGCTCCATGCGTTAATGGACAATTATACCATAATCTCTTCAGGCTTATGGTATAATAAATGAGAACCATACAATTTCGAATAATGCAAGCCGTCGATATAGCGGAGCTTTGAAATAGGACGGGCTTGCCCCGCGTGGGTCGAGGGCAGTTTCCGCCTGCGAGAAATTGTTTTAAATAAGGAGGCGTCGTTTTGGCAAAACCAAGGACATTGTTTATATGCCGCGAGTGCGGGCAGGAGTATCCCAAATGGAACGGGCGCTGCACCGCCTGCGGCGCATGGAATACTATTGAGGAATCCGCGCCGGTAGTGGTGGGAAAGGGCGGGTATTCCTCCGTTTCCGCGGGTGAATTCAAATACAGCAGGATAGGGGAGATAAGCTATAAGGACGAGACGCGCTACGGTACGGGCATATCCGAGCTTGACAGGGTGCTCGGGGGCGGTCTGGTAAAGGGTTCGCTGGTGCTTATAGGCGGCGACCCGGGCATAGGCAAATCCACATTGCTGCTGCAAATATGCGGATTTATGGGAAACGAGCATACTATTCTGTACGTTTCCGGCGAGGAAAGCGAGCGGCAGATAAAGCTGCGCGCGGAGCGGCTGGGGGTAAACTCCGACAATTTGTTTCTTGCAAGCAACAACAGCTGTGAGAGCATAATTCACGCTGTGTGCGCAAACAAACCCGAAATAGTCATAATAGATTCCATTCAGACCATCACAACATCTTCCGCCTCGTCGTCGGCAGGCAGCATCGTGCAGGTGAGAGAATGCACCAACGCTTTTATGAGGATGGCTAAAAGCGAGGAAATACCGGTATTTATTGTGAGCCACGTAAACAAGGACGGCGGTATAGCGGGTCCGAAAATCATGGAGCATATTGTGGATACGGTGCTGTATTTCGAGGGTGAAAAGCAGCTGTCTTACCGTATTTTAAGGGCTATCAAGAACCGCTTCGGCTCTACGAATGAGATAGGCGTTTTCAATATGGACGACGATGGACTGAAGGAGGTCGTAAATCCCTCCGAAATGATGCTGTCAGGGCGGCTGAAAAGCATTTCGGGCAGCACCGTGGTGTGTACCGTGGAGGGAACTCGTCCCATTCTCGCCGAGGTGCAGGCGCTTGTCACAAAGTCTAATTTTTCAGCGCCGCGCCGTGTTGCAACGGGCTTTGACTATAACAGGCTTTATATGCTGCTGGCGGTGTTGGAAAAAAGAACGGGCTTTTTTTTCGGCGGCGTAGATGTGTATGTGAATATCGTAGGAGGTTTGAGAGTGGACGAGCCCGCTGCGGATCTCGCAGTGGCTATGGCTTTGTATTCGGGGCTGTGCGATAAGATAATACCCGACAAGCTGATGGTATTCGGCGAGGTAGGGCTTGGCGGAGAAGTACGCGCGGTTTCCCATGTCCGCGAAAGGGTAAAAGAGGGGTCGCGGCTGGGTTTTGAGAAGTGCATTATCCCGAAGCAGTCCTTTTCATCGCTCAGCAGGGCGGAGGGCTACGGTATTCAGATAATCGGCGCGAATACGTTGGAGCAGGCTTTCCGCGCCATATCCTCCGAGAAAAAGCCGCAGGGGAACGCAACATGAAACTGAGCAATACCAAAAAAAGACTGCTGTATGCCGCGGCATTCGTGCTGCTGTTCGTCACGGAGGTCATAATAGCGCTGTTTGTGCACGACCGCTTTGTGCGTCCCTATCTGGGCGACGTGCTGGCGGTGGTGACGGTCTACTGCGGCGCGCGTATCGTATTTGTGAGCAAACCGCCGTTTCTGTCGGTATGGGTTACCGCTCTTGCCTTTGTTGTGGAGATTCTCCAGCTTACCGATCTGTCGGAACGCGTTGGCAGCGTTTTCGCGGTAATACTCGGTGCGACATTTGACTTTGCGGATTTATTGTGCTACGCAGTCGGCGGCATTCTTGCGGCGATCTGGGATTATTGGAGATACCGCAAAACCGATACACAAACCCGCCCGAACAGTTGACTTGTTCGGGCGGGTTTCAGCTTGTAGAAAAAGACTATTGACAACACAATGTCGGAGCATGAAATTGTGTTGTCAATAGTCTTTTTCTACAGGCTGATCGCACAAGCTTTGTGCGGTGTTGCCTTAAAAAATAGCCTTAATTTTTATGTATCTCGTATGTAGCGCCGCCGCAGCCGTTCAAATAAATAATATCATCCGTTACCTCTTTGAGCGACCAATACCAGCCGCCGTCATCGGGAAAAGAGCAGCCGTCTATGACAAAGAAGTCTTCGTTGGGCTTATAATCCTTCAAAGCAAGCAAATTATCCTCTAACATTCTGCTCTCATTCATTCTGATACAAGTGGTGGAAAGCATTGCCCAACCCTTTTCGCAGTAAGCGTTCTGTCCTATCCGACAATAAAGAAATTTTTCCTTTTCGTCAAACCCGAAAAAAGCGGAATATTTAACGGCATCTATATGTACGTTGTAAAATCCGTCTTTATATACAAAGCAGGACAGTATATTCCATTTTGCCATTTTTTCCGTTACGGAAAGGGAGTCGCTGTTTTTGTCCTTGACAAAATAGCCGGGATAAATTTTTTCCGCCAATGTAAGCTCAAAACGGCTGCCGTTATAAGCCGTATAAATCAGGTTTCCGCCCTTGCTGTCAAATTCGGCTATATCGTTTTCGTGTAACCTGAGCCTTTCGTCGTTTTCAGCATTGCAGCAGATTTTTCCGCTGTCGGGATTGACAATACGGTATATCGAGTTTGCGTTCCGGTCATTTCCTATGCCGTAAACGGTTCCCACCGTTCCGTATTCGGAATGTTTGAGCACCGCCGCTATAAGCTCGGGTTCAAGTCTTAAAAAGAATATGGAAAAGTCTTCGGTTATTGCCGCCGACGCGTTTTTTCCATGCCATATTCCGCAGATCCCGTCAAAGTTCTTCATTGCTTACCTCCATTGGTCCAGGAAACGCCGGTCATGTTACGCTTTGCGTTGATCAGCGTTTCCTTATTTATTTTTTCAGAGCATTGCCGCATATTATTCCGCGTTCATGCACAAAATCGAAAACGCCGATTTGCGCTGAATATCCGTAAGCGGCTTCAGCAAACCCTTTTCAAGCAGCTTTTCCACCACTCTGGGAATCATATGCGGATTGGAGATAATGTTGGTGCAGGTCATAAGTTCCAAAACGGGGTGTATATGCTCGGGATAATTATTTTTCAGCGCCGCAAACTCTTCCTCGTCCATCTGCTTTGCAAGCTGCCTTATTTCGGGCGAAACGGCGACTTTTTCGTTTATCAGCCGTTTGAGAGAGCCGCTAAGCGTTGCGCCTTCGTTCAGCTTCACCCTTAAAATAACGGGCTGAGCCCTGTCCTCGAAAACATACCCCTTGTCGCGGATACGCTTGTATTCCTCCGCGGTAAGGCTGTCCCTGCCGCCGTTTATGAATTTTACAAGCGACTCCCAGTCGCTGTTGAGGTTATCTCTCCAGCCGCCGCTTCTGTCCGCAAAGCGGCAGTCTATGGAAACGGCTTCAAACGCATCTTTACGTCTGCTTTCCTCCGGACTGTAAACCCAGTTGTTGCGGGACATCGTGCCGCATGTCCAGTACATGTCCGGCTTGCTGCCGTCGGGAAGCTCCCTGTCGTCGGTGACGGTCGCGTTGGCAATAAAATACCCTCCGTCGGGGCGCTTGACCATCAGATTTGAGTCCTCAATGTATTTTTGGCTCAGCTCCAGCCCCATGGAAATACAAGCCATAACAAGGCTGTATTTCATGAAATTCAGGTCGTCCCCGTCGCAGGAAAGTCCCCAGTGCGCAGGGTCTGCTTCAAATTCCACGAATATTTTCGGGAAGAATTTCTCGCAGAGCAGCTCCGCCGCTCTGTTTACCAAGCCGTTGCCGCTCTTTGCCTTGCGGTAGTTGGTAATAAACATATTGGTTCTGAATTTCGGATTTTTGGAGTTGTCCAGCCTGTCGATATAGGCGTACTCCACCAGCTTTTCCAGATTATCCGCGACATAAGCCTGCGGAATCCCGACGGTTCTTGCTATCTCATCGATCGTCTTAGGCTCCCAGTAGCAGGCGTAGGCGATATTCTGCTTCAGCCTTGTGTCAAACATATCCTTGGTATCGCCCGTAGAGCCGGGGATGCCGCAGTGTCCCATATTGAAAAATATCACGGGATTAAGCCCTAAATTCATTTCTGTTGTACTCATCGTGTTCATAGTAATACCCTCCTTAAGTTTGCTTCGTGCGTCCGACAAATGCCATTTTACAGTGCCCGCGGAGATACGCAGTTTTTCCGCGATATCCGCAACCTGCATATTATCGTAATAGTACATATAGACGATAAGCCGCTGGCGGTCGGTAAGGTATCCTATCTCCCGGCGCAGGGCTTCTATATCTTCGGTGTCTTCGATTCTCGGCTCGTCGTTGTAGGGTATAACCATGTTGTCTATGTTCTCCATGCGTCTGCCCGTAACAAGCCTGTTGATATACCTTGCGCGCATATTCTGTGCGATTCGGTAAACATACCCGTCAAGATTAGCGATATCATCGGATTTCAGAAAGGAACAGTACACCTCGCATATTATGTCGGAGGCAAGCTCCTGCGCCTGGTCGATGTTTCGCATCTTGTCCATCGCGTAGCCGAATATCCTGTCCTTGTACTCGTAAATGTATTTGTCCGCTGTTTTTTTGTCCATTTTGAATGCCCTCCGGAAAGCGTTCTCGAATATATAGTGGGGGAAAAAACAAAAAGGTTGGGTAAAAAGGGGGAAAAATCTTATTTTTTTCAGCTTTGATAAAAAGCCTATTGGCAGCATAATGTCGGCGCATGAAATTTCAAAAAGTCGCGCATTTGCCGAATGGCAAATGCAGCGCGGTTTCCGCAGTCGCGCAGAGCGAAGCGGAGCGTGAGTGCGGAAATTTTGAAATTTTTTAAATAATCAGCCATAGTTCTGCCTTTATACAAAGACTAAAATAAAAATTTTTTGAATTTCTTGTTTTTTTATTATAGAATTGGGGCGGCGCGAATCAAAAAACTTAAATCCGCTCGTCGCAGAAATATGCATACAAAAACCCGCCCGCGGGCGAAAATCTGCCGTGGGCGGGGATATCGGTGCTGTCAGCGAGTTATCTGTTTGAGGATCAATGCCGCGTCGAGGGCGTTGCACACACCGTTTCCGTCGTAATCGGCGGCAGCGAGGTTTCTGGTCTTTATGCCCTCGGCGGAGTTTTTAAGTATCAGTGCCGCATCAAGAGCGTTAAGAGCGCCGTTGTTGTCCGCGTCGCCTTTCAGGTCGGAGAACTCGGAGAGCATTATAACGTACACGCCCACGCTCGGAATGGTCAGCTTAACGCTGCCATCGGAGGAAATTTTCGCGTTTGAGGCAAAGGAGAAGCTGTTACCGCTTTTAAGGTACATATTCGCGAATCTGCCCGCGTTGCCCTGCTTGAATGTTGCGGAAATACCCGTGTTTGCCGCACCCGCATAGCTGAATCCGAGACCGTTTGTGCCGCGGATATTTTCGGGCGAAAGCTCGGTTTTCTCAAAAGCTACCGGCAGTGTGGAGTTGACCTCCGCGCCGTTTATCTCCAGGGTTATGGACGTATCAAAGACTGCCTGCACCGTCCTTGCGCTTTCGGAAATAGCTCTTATAACCTCGGCGGGGATTTCTTTTTCGCCGTTAAGCTCGATTTTACAGCTTCCGCTGCCGTTGGCGATCTCATTGGCAATATCGTTCCAACTTCTTACTGTGCCATTCAGCTTCGCCTTTCCGTAGGAGTCGGAATTGTCGGTCGTGTTTGCAGTGTCGGTCGTGTCATAGTCGGTTACGCGGTTGGGGCGCGATGGTCTTACCGCAGAGGTCGTTCCGCTTGTTTTTACGGTAACGGAGCAGACAGCCCTTACGCCGTCATACTCCGCGGTGATGGCTGCTTTTCCCGCCTTTACCGCGGTAACAATGCCGTTGCTTACCGTAGCCACGTCGGTGTTGTCGCTGCTCCATTCAACAGAGGCATCGTTCACTATCTTGCCGCCGACAGTGACTTTCAGCTTGAGCGTGGAGGTCGTGTCTTTCCTAAGCTGAAGCGACGTAGGGGTGAGCGTTAAAACAGGTCTCGGCTCAACCGTTACGGCGCAGCTTGCTTTTATGCCGTTGTATTCCGCGATGACTGTTGCAGTGCCTATGCCTACCGCGACAGCCTCTCCGCGGTTGTTTACCTTTATTACCTTTTCCTTGTCGGTGCTCCATGTGAATACCGCGTCGGTCAGCTCTGCACCGTTTTTAAGGGCGGTGGCGGTTATGGTAAGAGTATCGCCCGCGTGCAGGGCGGCGCTTGCGGGGTCAAGGATCACCGTGACTTTGGGATCGATAGTGTCTGTTCTTCCGCAGACGGTGCACACGCCGTCCGTAAAACTGTGTTCGCCGTAGCCGAGCCTATCTCCGCAGACCGTGCAGTCATGCCAGTGACCCGCCGAATCCGAGCTCCATATCTCCGCGGGCGAGTGAGTGTGACTGAGCTTGGGTATCTCTTCGGTTTTTATTACATATGCGCAGACAGTGCAGGAGTAGGTCTTAATGCCCACTGACGTTTCGGTGGCAGGTGTGGTCACAACGCCGCTGTCACTTTTGTGAGCGTGAAAATCGAGCTTTTCCGCGCAGTTGGCGCAGATGTGCCAGTGCCCCGTTTCATCGGCGCTCCATGCGTCCGCGGGGTTATGGGTGTGGTCGGACTTGGGTATAGTCTCGGTTTTTATAACATATCCGCAGACAGTGCAGGAGTAGGTCTTCATGCCCTCCGCGGTTTCGGTCGCGGGTGTGGTCACCTTGCCGCCATCGCTTATGTGAGCGTTGAAATCAAGTCTTTCCGCGCAGTTGGCGCAGCCGTGCCAGTGCCCCGTTTCGTCGGTGCTCCATGCGTCCGCGGGTTTATGGATGTGGTCGGACTTGGGTATAGCTTCGGTTTTGATGACATATTCACATACCGTGCAGGAGTATGTCTTCACGCCCTCCGCGGATTCGGTCGCAGGTGTGGTCACCTTGCCGCCGTCGCTTATGTGAGTGCTCAAATCGAGCCTTTTATCGCAGCCGGTGCAGATTTTCCAGTGACTGTCCGCGTCCATGCCGTACTCTGAGCCGGGCGTATGTACGTTCGTTTTCGGAATGAAATCGGATTGCCTTGACGTTTCCGCGCCGCATACCTTGCAGAATCCGATCACGTATTTAAGTCCGTCGGCACTGCATGTCGCTTCAAGAACGATCTTTTCTCTCGTGTCATTGGTGTGCGGGGAAAATTCGTCTTTATTGCCGCATATGCACTCTTTCCAATGGTGATTTATGTCGAAATTTGTTATTGTGTAGTTATGCACATGGCTTTCGCCCAGTGCGGGAATAGTCTCCGTTCTGAGTTCCCTGCCGCAGACGGTGCACTTATAACTCCTGACGCCGTCTGTTGTATCTCCGGGAGCGACCGTTACCGTGCCGCCGTCCTCGGAGTGAAGCTGTTCGCCGATTTTAATATTGCATCTCACGCACTTTTGATAGTGGCTTCTTTCGTCCTGTATGAACAAGGGGGCGATGTCATGTCCCAACGCGGGCGTTTTTGGAACATCTGCAATTTCAGTGGTACCCGCTGCGTCGGAGAACATTTTGCCGCACTCCGAACAAGTCCAGTACGCTTCGTTTCCGCCGTTTGTGCATGATGGGGCAACCGCGGTGCGGGCGGTAAGGATATGTCGGCAATCATCGCCTGCTGCCGCCGTAACCGTGATTGTCGCCTCACCTATTTTTTTGCCGTCAAGAGAGGCAGTAAGCTTTCCTGTACCCGCTGCGGTGCCGCCGGTTACGGTGCAGGTTCCGTCACGGTTATCGGTAAGAGCAGCGATAAGAGGAACTGACACGTCAAGCTCCCACTTGAGCAAATCGTATTCATCTTCCGCGACGCCCACAGCTTTAAATTCCTTTTCCTCACCCGCCGTCAGCGTTGCCGTGGTGGGATTTAAGGAGTATGACGGCTCTTCCGTGGGGGTATAATCCTCCGTGGATACGGTAAGGATATCCGCGGGATATACAAGATCGGTATCATATGTATAGGTTATGCCGTTGATGGAGCAGCTGCCTGCCGTGCTTGCCGAGGCTCCTTTTAAAAGAAGCTTGCCGGGTGCGCCGACAGTGCCCTCGTCGCAGTTGGTTACATCGACATGATAGCTTTTGCCGTCAAGCACCGCAATATTCCACATATGAGCTCCGCCGTTCATTTTACCGGTAACGATATAGCACTCGACTCCGCCCATATCGCACAGATACTGGAACGCTTTTGAGTAGCCCTCGCAGACAACGTTTGTGTCCGGATCGCCGTCAAACACCCAGACGAGCTGCCAGGGGTCTCCGTAAGGGGTATTTTTGCTGTCATCTGCCGCATCGTGGTTATACGAAACAAGATTGCATATCTCTTCCTTATATCCCAGAATCTTGTCGTAATCTGATTTGCCGTCATACTTTGCGGCGATCTCCCGCGCGTATGCCGCGGCGCTTTTGGCAGCGCCGATCTTTTCCGTGTTGACCGTTGTATCGTCCGCGTCCATGTAGTCCCGCGAAACGGCAAACGTTATATTCATTGATAAAGTAATGGTATTTCCTTCGGCTCTTCCTTCAACTTTCTGCTGCATGCCGCCGCCCTGTGTTTTATTAAACCAATAAAATTCCATCGGCATATCAACCATCAGATAATCAAAGGCAGTAGATACGTCGTTTGTAAATTTACCCCCCTCTGCTTCAAATACAGCGTCAAATTCACTCTGTGTCGTACCCGTAAACTCAGCCGTGCGCGTAAGCTCCAATACCGTATTGGTTTTTTCGCCGTTTGAGATAGCCGAAATGTGCGCTTTCAACGTATTGTACATTTCAAGCTGCGCGCCAGTGAGCTGTGACGCGCCGTAATCCGCTTTATAGAGAGAAGTCCCGCAGTCGCGGAAAAGGCGTTCAATAAAAAGCTTTTCAAGCTCTTTGCTGTTGGGCAGCTTTGATGTATCGACAGATGACAGGTATTCCGCGGCATTTTGTTCCCGCGCGCTTGCCGGCATACCCGCGAGCGGCGTCAGCATTATGCCTGCCGCTGTCAGGATTGAAATGAATCCGCTTTTGAATTTTTTCATAAACACGACCTCCGTAAATAATTGTTACGGTTATTATAGCATATTAAGCCGATTTTTTCAACAGTATTTAATGCGAAAAATGCCGTCTAACAATATTTTTTACGAGATTCGCTTTTGACGCGCCGTCAATCAGATTTGAATATCTGCGGTAATGTGCCGCGGATATCAGTTTGTATAAAAAGCCTGTTTGCAGCGCAATGTTGGCGCATGAAATTTCAAAAAGTGTCGGAATTTGCGAAGCAAATTCCGACCGTTTCCCGCAATCGCGCGGAGTGAGCGCAGCGAACGGCGCGTGATTGCGGGAATTTTGAAATTTTTTTAAATAATCCGCTCTAAGTCAACCTTTATATTACAGGCTGATATCCGCGGTAATACGCCGCGGATATTTTCGTGATATGTCGGTCACCGCAAAGCCGTGACGGTCAGTCGACCTTTATAACTTCCACAGGGCAGCTTTGGGCAGCCGAGAGCACGCTGTCGGAGTTAGCGGCAGTAACATCTCCGTAAACCTCCGACAAGCCGTCGTCGGCTATCCTGAACACCTCCGGGCACATCTCCGCACAGACACCGCAGCCTATGCAGCCGTCTCTTTCTACCGTTACTTTCATATCCTTTTCCTCCTTGTTATTGCGGCATTTTCTGCCTTCAGCCCTATTATTGCCGCCGCTCGCCGCAATATTCACACAGATTTTTTTCAAAGCCGCGGCAAAGAAAAAGTTTTTCAACCCCCTTGACAATTCGGGACGAATTTGTTATAATTATGTAGTTAAGGCAAAAAAGCCTTATTCCTTTCTCGCGCACGAGCGCGGGATATATATCCATAAGGAGGTGCTTAAAATGGCAAAATTAGCAGAAAAGTACGAGGCAGTCGTTGTTTTTTCTCTGAAAAAGGACGAGGAGCAGATAAAGGCTCTTACCGCCAAGTTTACTGACCTTATCAAGGCGAACGGCACGCTTGCCGACGTTGACGAATGGGGAAAAAGAAAGCTCGCTTACGAGATAAACTACGAGTCTGAGGGCTATTATGTACTCTTCCATTTCGAGTCGCAGCCCGATTTCCCCGCAGAGCTGGAGCGCGTACTGAACATCACCGACGGCGTTCTGCGCTTCATTGTTGTTCTCGCTCAGGAAGGCAAGCACTGATAAAAGCCTTGGGCTTTATCGGAGTTCCCGCAAAAAGAAGTTTTTGGTCGGCGTGACATAGCAGGAGGTGCTAAAATGGCTTATAACAGAGCTATTCTCATGGGTAGGATTACCCATGATCTCGAATTGAAAACAACAGCATCTGGCATTAGCGTATGCTCATTTAGTATCGCGGTTGACAGGAGATTTCAGACCAAGGGCGAAGAAAAAAAATCTGATTTTTTTAATATAGTTACATGGCGCTCCAATGCGGAGTTTGTTTGTCGCTATTTTGCTAAAGGTCGAATGATACTTGTTGAGGGCGAATTGCAGACACGCTCATATGTGGACAAGAACGGGCAGAATGTCAGAGTAGTTGAGCTTGTTGCCGATCAGGTATGTTTCACGGGAGAACCCAAGCAACAGGGGTCTTACAGTGACGGCTATTCGGCACCGTTACCGCCCGAACCGCCTCAGCAGGCGGCATCGTCACAGGCACCCGCATCCGATTTCACGGCGGCGGATTCCGACGACGATTATCCATTCTGATAAAATAAGGAGGTTCAGTATCATGGCTGAAAAGTTTGAAAAATCTGCTCGTCCCGTAAAGCGTGCCAGAAAAAAGGTATGCCAGTTCTGCGCGGACAGAGTTGAGTTTATCGATTACAAAGACGTTGCTAAGCTGAAAAAGTGCATGACCGAGCGTGCGAAGATTCTTCCCCGCCGCGTTACGGGCTGCTGCGCTTATCACCAGAGAGAGCTTACGGTGGCTATCAAGAGAGCAAGACAGATCGCTCTCATTCCTTACGTAGCTGATTGATTTATAGTAAGCGACAAATTTTTTTTGACGTTCACTATAAGATGCAGACTGCCCGCCGAAAAGCGGGACAGCAAAACATTTGTTTTACCGAAGGGTTGCGCAAAACTGCGCGACCCTTATTTTTATAGCTAATTCAGTCAACAATTCTTGGTTCGTTTCTCATAAAACAAGTCTTAACCGCATAGATTTTTATAAAAACCAACATCACGGAGGTATTTTATGGACGATATGAAAAGGCTGATAGAAAAGTACAAGCAGGAGCTGATGGAATACAGCAGGGCGGCTGCGCCCAAGGAAAACCTGACGTTTCCCGAGATGATCGAAGAAGATGAAGCGGCTCAGGGTACGATGGAGAATACAGAGCAGAATGCTCTTGTGCAAGCTCCTGCTGTTTCGGAAAATTCGGATATGCCGTCCCGAATCGCTGAGAGCGAGGAAAAGCTTAACTGCGAGGGAGAGCCTGTCCCCGGTACGGTATACGTTGCTCCGCAGATGTCCGACGGGCATTCAGCAGGGGACGAATCCGCTTCGGAGGAATATGACGAGCTTACTCCGGTTACATTCAGCGGTGAAGCGGCAGGTGTATCGGGTAATCAAACAGGCGGGCAGCCCGGAGCTGAAAATGTACAACCCAACAGAGCCGAAAAGCTGCCGCCGACGCGTGAGGGAGCTAATACCGCATCCCCGAGTCAGGCGGACGCGTTTCAAAAGCAAGCCAGAAAGCCCGAGATCATCGGCTATGTGGGCGATAACGAGGGATTGTTCGATTATGACAGCATTTTCGGTGATATGTTAGGTGAGTCGCGTGTATCGGACAGGCGTGTACCGCCCGCAGATGCTCCGCGTCATAATGATTTGCCGTCCCAGAACGGCATTTCCAATGGTAATACTGTGGGCGGTCTTGCCAGGGGAAAGGAACTGGAATTTTCGGGAGAGATTTCCGGTGTCACAGATAATTCTCCGCAGGAGCCTATCCCCCAGTCAACACCCGCGGGAAGTGTTACTCCAAAACGTGCGGAAAGGAAAATCGAGCGCCAAATAACAGGACGTCCAAGTGAGCAGCTTACTGGCAGGAGCTTTGAAAACAGCGAACCCACTCAGAATTCGCGCAGTGATATAAGACCTTTGCACGATGGAACAGCTCCAGCCGATCTTCCTCCGGGCAGTCCTGCTTACTCAAATCTTCAGGACTTTGTGCCGTCAAACGAGTATGAGGGAAACAGCAATAGCCAGCAGGGCAATAATTTCCGTTTTCAGGTTTATACCGCCCGCGACGCGCTGCCGATCAAGGGTGCTGTCTGCGTTATCAAGAGAAAGAGCAACGGCGGATATGTGACTCTGCACAGACTTGTTTCCGATATCAGCGGTCAGACAAATCCCGTGTCGCTTCCCGCACCCTCCGCCAGCCTTTCGCAGTCCCCGAACAATACCGTTCAGCCTTATGCGTTATATGATGCCGAGGTGAGCGCCGACGGCTATAACACCGTTGAGATAAAAAATATCCCGGTTTTTGAGGGAGTGCTGTCGGTGCAGCGCGTCGCCATGATACCGCAGACGGATGAAAGCATTACCGAAATTATCGACGAGCAAGAAACGGATACGAACGGAGGTAAATAAATGCCGCAGGTAAATCTCCCCTATATTCCCGAAACCATAACCGTCCACCTCGGCACGCCCGATTCGGACGCGAGAAACGTTTCGCTGACATTTCCGAATTATATAAAAAACGTCTGCTCCAGCGAGATATTCCCCACATGGCCCGAAGCGGCTCTGCGCGCGAACATATATGTACAGATAACCTTTGCGCTTAATCGTGTATATACCGAATGGTACCGCAGCCGCGGGTATGACTTCGACATAACAAGCTCCACCCAGTACGACCAGGCGTTTGTGTACGGACGCGATATTTTTAATAACATCAGCAATATCGTGGACGAGATATTCAACAACTACGTTGTAAGACAGGGCAGCGTTGAGCCACTTTTCACCCAGTTCTGCAACGGTACTACCGTGACCTGTCAGGGGCTTTCGCAGTGGGGAACGGTAACTCTCGCCAACCGCGGCATGACTCCTTATGAGATCTTACAGTACTACTACGGCGACGATATAAATATCGTCCGCAATGCTCCGATAGCCTCCTATACCGAAAGCTACCCGGGAGTTCCGTTCGGCTTCGGCTCGTCGGGAAACGAGGTCAGAACCATACAGATGGAAATGAACCGCATCAGCAATAATTATCCCGCCATCAATAAGATCGTTCCCGCAAACGGAGTGTACGGCGAAAGCACCGTTGAGGCGGTAAGGACGTTTCAAGGGGTATTCGGTATGCCGCAGACAGGCATAATAAACAAAGCCACATGGTATCAGATAAAATATATCTTCGTGGCTGTCAAGGGTCTGTCGGAGCTTTCCGCGGAGGGGCTTACCGAGGATGAGGTATCCGATCTCTACGAATCCTCCATACAGCTCGGCTCTTACGGCAACGAGGTAAGGCAGGTGCAGTATCTTCTCAATGTCATAGCTTACTTCAACCCCTCGGTTCCCACCGTTTCCTCCAACGGGGTGTTCAACCGTGAGATGCAGCGGCAGGTCATAGCCTTTGAAGAATTCTACGGGCTTACTCCCGACGGAATAGTGGATTTCCGCACATGGCAGCTTATACGCAAAATATACCTGGACATACTGAAAACATTGCCCGAGGGATATACCGGAACGACCGCCGCGCTTTATCCCGGCTACAATCTCACTCCGGGCATGAAAAACGACGACGTGCGGCTGCTCCAGACATATTTGCGCCTGATCGGGCAGAATATCAGCGGTATTCCCGTTATAGACGTTACGGGGTTCTTCGGCGAAAACACAGAAAACGCCGTAAGGATATTCCAGGAGCTTTACGGAATACCCGTTACGGGAATAGTAGGCGCTTCCACATGGAATTCCATCGCCAAGGAGTACAACTATATCCGTTTCGGAACATAATATCGGGCGCGGGAGCGATTGTTCCCGCGCCACGGATTTAAAGGTTGACCTAAGGCTGATTATTTAAAAAATTTCAAAATTTCCGCTAAGCATACTCCGTGCAGCTTTGCTGCACTCCGCATGCATAGCGGAAACCGCGCGCGTTTGCGTTCGCAAACGCACGACTTTTTGAAATTTCATGCGCCGATATTGCGCAGCATATAAGTTTTTCTACAAGCTGATTTGCGGAAAATGCCGCACGTTTTGATTGAAACTTCATGCGTGGCATTGCTTGGCATATGGGCTTTTACAGTCTGAAACGCGGGAGCAAATCTGCTCCCGCGCCCTTTATATCCTTAATACCGTGTATTACGCCAGCATAGCGCCGAAATCCGTCTTAAGCTGTTCCGAAGCGTCCCGCACTCTTTTCTCGTCGTATGCCGAGCCTTTCTCGCTTGTCTTGATATCGTCGAAAGCCTGCCATACTACCTCAAAGCATTCCTTTTTGTTGTTTAGATAGTCGTTCAGCTTTTTGAGATATTCCAGATCAGCCTCGGTATGATGTGCGCGGAAATATTCGTCACTAAGATACTCCAGTTCCCGCTTCTGCTCATCAATACGCCTTGCGATAAACCCGATGATAGTGCCGTCATTCATCGGAAACTGATAATCGGAAGCCCCGAGATATACCGGCTGCGCGCGGTGTGAGTCATCAAGGGGCAGCGTTGGCGACATAAGCTCAAACGCGTCGCCCGACGACAGAACGTTAAGATAAACCAGATCGCCCAGAAACGCCCCGAACGCTTCCGCGTCACTACCGTTTTTGATTTTATCCATATCGTGGCGGGCAGCCAGCCATTCTTTCTGCTCCTCGGTCAGCCTGTGAACGGGGTCGCTTTCGTCCTCGTCCGCACCGAGCCTGCTTTTCAGATACTGGTTTACGCAGAACAGTATCGCGTCATGTCCGCTGAGGTTTTCACTGGTGCTTTCCTCCGTGCGCTCTGCCTTGAAGATATCGTCGTTGGTCACGTCGCCCGTGGGCGCCATCACCTCGGTGGTCTGCGCGGTGAAGCTGTGGAGCGAGTCCGCGAAGGTCACGCCTGTGCCATGCTCTGCCATCAGCCCTGTTTTTGCACCGATGCCCTTTTTCACCTTGTGCTCGGTCATTGCGTGGCTGTTCCGGCTTTCGCTTGTCATTTTTTCAAAGTTTGTCATGATTGCTTTCCTCCTATTTGATTTTTTATACGCCTCCTTGCGCTGTTTATTTCGGACGGAGCGCCGTCTTGGCGCTCTATGTAAGTCCGATTATATTGTAATATATTCTTATTATTTTGTCAACGATTTCCGCAGCATTTTGTAAAATATTATAATTCGACTGTATTTATTTGGGCAAACTGACAAAATCATCGGCTTCTGTTCTTTTTATACTCTGTTCCCCAAGCTTCCATAGCGTCCATGATGGGGCGCATGGACTGCCCCAGCTCCGAAAGGGAGTACTCCACTCTTGGCGGGACTTCGGGGTAGACGGTGCGTACAACTATTCCGTCCTCCTCCATGGAGCGCAGGCTGTCGGTAAGCACCTTCTGGCTTACTCCTTCAAGATCCCTGCGCAGCTCGTTGAACCTCCACGGACGCACAAGCAGGTTTCTCATTATAAGTATCTTCCATTTGCTGCCTATAAGGGCAACGGTGGCGGCAACGGGGCAAGCGGGCATTTCTTGCTTTGTGATCATAAAAACCTCCAAAAGTTCAAAATGTGATGTTATACTCAAATTATAATATATATGTTCAAATAAGTCAAGAAAAATTTTCGGCGGGTAATTCCATTTATCAAACAAAAGTTACAGAAAGGTGACCGGGTTATAAAAAAGTGCGTACTTTACAGACAAATAAAAATGTGGTAGGATAATATCAAGGAAAGAGAAAAGCGCTTGAACTTCCGAAAATATTTTAAGGCAATACCGCGCAAAGCTTGTGCGCAGATTGCGCCGTTAGTTTTTTCGTCAGATTGTACAAGACCGATGACGGCGGGTTGACACCCGCCAAGGAGAACTTGTGCAAGATGACGGAAAATATGCAGGCAAGATGCGTGCAAAGCGCAAGGCGCGGACTTTGTGCGATGTTGCCTTATATGCAGTGTGTTCGAGGAGGAAATCATCATGAACAAAAACACATTCAAATTTGTAAAGCTTGCCAAAGGCGAGGTAAATATCTACGACTTCGGGGCGGTAAAGCTCCACGCGTACAAAACCAACGACCCCATAAGCGACGAGGTTTTTGCTGTTGAGAAAAACGGCAAGGCAGTTGTGATAGAGCCGCCCTGCTTTTTTGACAATTGCAGAGAACTTACAGAGTACCTTGCGCCGTTCGCGGTCGAGGGGGTATTCGTAGCGTATCACGGGGCGGGAGCGTCTTTTCTTCCCGACGCGGCAAAATACGCCACACGAAATGCCGCGGAATATTCCGAGAGCGGCGGTGGGAAAGCGCTGATAGATAATTTTGCGGGAGCGTTCGGCGATGTCTTTGACAGCTCGTTGCATAAAATCTCAAATATCATTGGGGCGGGTAAAATCACTGTCGGCGGTATTGATTTTATTATCACGCAGACCGCCGAAGCCTTTGATGTGGAGATCCCCGAGATAAACGCGGTGTACACTCACATGCTCGGTCACGACTGCCACTCCATTATTGCGGGAGCGGCTCACGCGGACGGGGTCATTGCACAGCTTAAGGAATACATCAGAAGAGGATATGACCTTATACTTACGTCGCACTACACCCCCGAGGACCTTAAGGACGCGCAGACCAAGATAGACTACCTTGAAAACCTGAAGGCTATCGCGGCGGAGTGCGATGACGCCGACGGCTTCAAGAGCAGGGTGCGCGCGGAATATCCCGACTACGGCGGCGACAATTATCTTGAAATGACAGCGGGATTTTTCTTCGCCTAACATTAAAAGCATACGGTAAAGGAGCGCGTTGTGGATAAGCTGAATTATCTTCTGAAATATCTGCTTTCTGAGAACCTCGAATATCGTAATATCGCGATACCCGAAAGCACCGACGATCGGTTTGCTTTGTTCAGAAGTTTAGTGAATATCCGCGCTCCAAAGCCGATATCGGAGGAATATCTTGCTGCCGAAGACGAATTTCTGAGAGAAATGACAGCCCAAAAGGGCATTACGGATTACAGGGATTTAACGCCCGTAAAGCCGCGCGTTTACCTGTGGCGGGGAGATATCACAACGCTGAAATGCGGCGCGGTAGTAAACGCGGCAAACTCGGGAATGCTGGGCTGCTTCTGCCCGTGCCACGGCTGTATTGACAATGCCATACACACTTTTGCGGGGGTTCGGCTGCGTATGGAGTGCGCGGAAATCATGCGGCGGCAGGGTTTTGAAGAGCCTGTCGGTCAGGCAAAGGTAACAGGGGCATATGCTCTGCCCTGCGAAAAAATCATTCACACAGTCGGTCCGTGTGTCGGCGGCAAACTTACCGAACAGCATCGTGAAGCGCTGAAACGCTGCTATATCTCCTGCCTTGAAGCCGCGGTGCAAAACAATATTTCAAGTATAGCATTCTGCTGTATATCAACGGGGGAATTTCATTTTCCGAATGAAAATGCCGCGGAAACAGCGGTTCGCACAGTGTTTGACTTTTTGCAAAGCAATCGGGATATCGAGGTGATTTTCAATGTTTTCAAGAACGGAGATTTTCAAATCTACAAAAGACTGCTCGGTACAGATTGAACAGCTTGGCAATGCGCTGCAAAATGCCGATTCCGTAGTTATAGGAGCGGGAGCGGGTCTGTCCGCGTCGGCGGGTTACGAATATTCGGGGAAGCGCTTTCATGATAACTTCGCGGATTTTGAGGAGAAATACGGATTTCACGATATGTATGAGGGAGGGTTCTACACCTTTGAAACAGACGAGGAGATGTGGGCTTTCCGGAGCAGGAATATAATGCTCAACCGCTATTCTCCGCCCCCGAAGCCGCTGTACGGGGAGCTGCTCACTCTTGTCGGCGGGAAGGATTATTTCGTGCTCACCACCAATGTTGACCATTGCTTTCAGCGGGCCGGTTTCGATAAAAAACGCCTGTTTTACACTCAGGGTGATTACGGGCTGTTTCAATGCTCCGTGCCGTGCTGCGGAGAAACCTTCGACAACGAATACCTGATAAGGGAAATGTATCGGCGGCAGTCGGATATGAAAGTGCCCTCGGACCTGCTTCCGAAGTGCCCGCGCTGCGGAAAGCCGCTGACACTGAATCTGCGTTCGGATGACAGTTTTGTCGAGGACGCGGGCTGGCACGCGGCAGCGGAGCGCTGCTCGGAATTTATCCGCTCCCGCAAAAGCGGACGTATACTTTATCTTGAGCTGGGAGTTGGCTACAACACCCCATCAATTATAAAATATCCGTTCTGGAAACTGACCGCGGAAAATCCCAAGGCGGTTTATGCCAGCGTTAATTTCGGAGAAGCTGTGTGCCCCGAAGATATCGCGGCACAAGCGATCCTTATAAACGGGGATATCTCGGAGGTGCTTAATTGCTGTTGACATTTTCGGCACGGTGCTGTATAATAAATGCGGGGCGTTTGGGAATCGCTTATTAAAGCGAAGTGTAACACAATCCGTCCCGCGAGTTCGCTCGTTTGAGCGGAGCAGCTTACTTTAAGGAGATAATTATGGACAACTGGTTTACATCAGACAAAATCGACAACGAAACGTTTATTATCAGTGAATATCGGCATTGGGAGGAAACCCACTGCTATCTTTTAAACGGAACTGAGCGCAGCCTGCTTATCGATACGGGGCTTGGGATATGCAATATTTACGATGAAGTAATGCGGCTTACAGATAAGCCTGTGACCGCCGTTGCCACACATATCCACTGGGATCATATCGGCGGACACGGATATTTCCCCGATTTTTATGCCCACGGCGAGGAACTGAATTGGCTTAACGGGAAGTTTCCGCTGTCCGCCGAAACGGTCAGGGGCATGGTCACTGACCGCTGCGATCTGCCCGAGGGCTTCGACGTAAGCGGCTATGTCATGTTTCAGGGTACTCCGACAAGGATATTGAGCGACCATGATATAATTGATATTGGCGGGCGCGAGATCGAAGTGCTGCATACCCCGGGACACTCCCCGGGGCATATGTGCTTTTGGGAAAAGGAAAGGGGATATCTTTTTACCGGTGACCTGGTGTATAAGGATACGCTGTTCGCATACTATCCCTCTACCGACCCCGCCGCTTATCTTTCCTCTTTGGAAAAGATATCCGAGCTGCCTGCCGCCAAGGTGTTTCCCGCTCATCATTCGCTGAACATCATGCCTGAAATCATTATTCGCATGAGGGACGCTTTCCGCGAACTTAAATCCAAAGGACTGCTCTGCCATGGCAGCGGAACTTTTGATTACGGTGACTGGGCTGTGTGGCTGTAAAAGCAGCGGCTTGTAGAAAAAGCCTGTTGACAACGCAATATCGGCGCATTAAATTTCAAAAAGTCGCGCGTTTGCAAACGCAAACGCGCGCGGTTTCCGCTAAGCATTCGGAGCGGAACGAAGTGGAGCGGAGTATGATTAGCGGAAATTTTGAAATTTTTTTAAATAATTAGCTTTAGGTCAACCTTTATATACAGATTGAGCAAGTGTACTTCTAAGAGCCTGTTTAGTAGCTCGTCGCACGCATCTCGCTTACTGATTTTCCGGCATACTTAGCCAATTTTTCTTGAAATACATACAGTATTTCAAGAAAAATTGCCGTCGTCTGCCGAAAAATCCGACGCGTGATCTGTGCACGCCGAGCTACTAAACAGGCTCTAAGGAAATGCGCGGCATAATCTTTGATTTTTTATCTGTTTAGCATTGACTTTCACCTGAATATGTGCTATAATTTTTACAAAATTAACAAAAAGGTCGGTGAACTTACATATTATGGATTATCAAATCGTAAACGAGATCAAAACCTGTTTCTGGCAGGGAAGAGAAAAAGACGCCTGCGGCGTTGTCGAAGCCCACCTTAACGAAATAGACTTTGACGATGACGACGATGTCGAAAAGCTGATGGAAGCTGTTATTTCGGCTTTTAAAGCGAATGATATCGGTCTGCTCGAATTTCTTGTTTCCAAGGGCTTTGACATCAATTTCAAGCTGATAAAAAAGGAATGTCTTGTTCTTAAGTGCGCCGAGAGCTATATAGCTCCCGAGTTTTTTAAGGAGATGGAAAGACTTGGCGCGGATATGTATTCCGAAGCCTCGGACGGGGATAACATACTGCTGAGATGTGTTGAAAAGAACGAGGAGCTCGCCCTTTTCTTTGTGGAAAACTATGATCTCTCGCAGCTTGACCGCTCCAATAAATTCGGGCTGACCCCTCTTATGTATGCGGCTATGAATAACAGCACGAAGCTTGCCAAAGCGCTTATCGAAAAGGGTTCGGACGCGGATGCCGCGAGCGCGGGTCCCGTCGGCGGCAACAGCTATTGGATAAACACATGCGGGCTTACTCCTCTCGCGCTGGCGCTGCGGAACGGAAACACGGAGATCGCAAAAATGCTGCTTGAAGCGGGCGCGGACGAAACCAAATGTGATGATGACGGTTATCCGGCGGTCTTTTCGCTTGTATTTTACCCTTTCCGTTTTTTCTATGACCGCCGTTTCCATGACCCCATTTATGACTGCAAATGCGAAATTGTTAAGCTCCTGAAAAATCTTGACGTTACCGATAAAAACGGCTATACCGTACTTATGGAATCGCTCAGCGACATAGACAACCGCCACCTGCGCACCGAAGCCTACGCAAATCTTCCCATATCCCTCGCTCTTATAGAAAACGGGGCGAATGTCAGCGTATCGTCAAACAACGGAACAACTCCGCTTCATCTGGCAGCAGTGAATGTTACCGATGACGCAGCAAAGGCTCTGGTAAAGGCGGGCGCTGACATAAACGCTCGGGATAACAATGGCAACACGCCACTGCTGCTTGCCTGCAAACGCAGCGGCGAAAAGAGAGTGCGCTGGTTTTTAAGAGCGGGCGCGGATTTCAATATCAAGAACAACGCGGGGGAATCCGCCGCGGAGATATGTGCCGCAAGAGGATTCCAGGACGCTCTGGAACTGATGATATAACGGTTTGGGTGCGATATGGAGCTTTACGGTAATAAAACCTCGGCAAATGCCGATATGCGGCTGTACCGCGCTCTGTCCGCGGGGGATCTGCCCGCGGCGTGGCTGATTAAGAATATCAGTAAAGAAAACCCCGCCTCACTGTTTAACCGCGGGTTATGCCTGTTCGGACTGGGGGAGTGGGAAAAGTCGCTCGCCGAGCTTAAACGCGCGGAGCAGCTGCTGGGAAGCCCGTCCGAAATCGACATATCCGAAAGAACTTTTTTTATAAAGGCGCTTTCGGAGAGCGAGCGGCTGTATCTTCTGCCGCTTGACCCCGAATCCTCGGCGGACTGCGCGCGGTATGCTCTTATACGCGTAAGATGGCTTGAGGCGCTGTGCCTGGATAATCTGGGACGAAACGCGGAAGCGGCGGCGATCAAGCGGTTTTTATCGCAGTATAAAATCGAATTATGACAAAAGGAGATAAATAAATGCAGCTTGACAATATGCTTTTACAGGCTTGTAAAAACAATCAGAGGGGCGTTGTGCAGACCTTTTTGAAAAAGGGCGGGATAGATATAAACAAGCGGGACGAATCCGGAAACACTCCCCTTATTTATGCCTGCATGAAAAATTCGCGCGAAATAGTGAAAATGCTGCTGGAAAACGGCGCGGACGCGGCGCTTGAAAACCAGAGAAGCCGCGCGCCCATACATTTCGCCGCGGAGATCGGAAATTACGAGATAGTTTCAATGCTTGTCGGGGCGGGCGCTGACGTGAACTGCGCCGACAGGGACGGCGTGACCCCTCTTATGCTTATGGCACAGAACGGTAAAACCGACGCGGCGCTTAAATTTATTGAAAACCACAAGGACGTTGACATTCAGCTAAAGGATCACAACAACAATACCGCCGAAGATTACGCAAGCCACGCGGGTCTGAGGGAGCTTGTGAAAGCTCTTTCGCAGGACGAGCACACCGACGCTTACGGAAATACCACACTGCACCACGCATGCCGCAACGGTCAGGCGGAGGTTGTCAAGGTGCTTATAGAAAAGGGCGCGGATGTCAACAAGCTGAACGACAACGGGGATTCTCCGCTCATTCTGGCGGTTCAGCAGGGGAATCTTGTCATTGCCGAGCGTCTGCTCGAAGCAGGCGCACAGACGGAGCTTGCGGATATCAACGGCATTACTCCGCTTCATATCGCTTCGGACGACGGCGAACTGTTTATCGGCAGAGCGCTGATAGCCGCAAAGGCAAACATAAATGCAAAAACCGCCGGCGGAGATACTCCGCTTATCCTTGCGGCAAGAAGCGGCAAGAACGATTTTACCGAAATGCTGATATCGGAGGGCGCGGACGTGAACGCCGTGAACAACGAGGCTCACAGCGCACTTTATTACGCCTCCGAAGCGGGATTTACCGAAATCGTGGAGCAGCTTCTTATGGCAGGCGCGGAAAATTAAGAAAATGGGGCTGGCTCGTTTTGCGTACAGCCCCGTTTTGTTATAGGTGCATAATGCATATAACTTATATGCCGCAATTTGTAGAAAAAGCCTATTTGCCGCGCAATGTCGGCGCATGAAATTTCAAAAAGCCGCACGTTTGCGTACGCAAACGTGCGCGGTTTCCGCTAAGCATGCGGAGCGGAACGAAGTGAAGCGGAGTATGATTAGCGGAAATTTTGAAATTTTTTAAATAATTAGCTTTAGGTCAACCTTTATACAAACTGATGCAAATAACTTACATGCCGTAACGCAATGTTGAAATCAGTAACATAAATTTGCTGAGAGCGGACGGTTATGCTTTTATTTTGTTCGGAGGAATTGACCGGCAATGCTCTGCGGGATTTTGTAAAACAGTCCGGCGGCACAACCAATGCTTTTTCATCTATATGGAAAAAATTAAGAATTTTGCACATAATTTTTGCTTGACTAATGGCAAATTTTGTGATAAAATATGAATAAGCAGTCGGGAGCAAGCGATAAAATTTTGATGACCAATTCCGTTTTATAATTTTATCAAAAGAGGTGACAAATATTAGCGGCAATCCCATTATTACTGTGTTTATGCGAAAAAACAGTTTGCACGAAGCGGAAAACGGAATAATGTCAGCATACCCGTCGGCATATTATGTTTTTTAAGGAGGCGATGATGTTATTAACAGAGTCGGGTTTTGATATTTTGGAACCTAAGTCGGCTCTGCACGGCTTTTTAGGCAATTTCTCCGTATTCTTTCGTTTTAAATATCCGAAAGAAAAAATTTATGAATTTTTTTGCGAATTTTTAAAAAAAACTGCAACTTTTCCCTCATATAAATTGTCTTATATATGAGAGAGAAATTCAATCCGAAAAATATTTTTCGGACAGAATTCAAACGTCTTAAAACTGATATCCAAAAAATCGAGTGACGGATCAGCATATGTGTGCTTCTATGCCGTTTTTTGACCGGGGATATCGGAGATGGGAGGAAATTATGACAAATATCATGAAAAAAGTCACGGCGGCTGTTGTGAGCGCCGCGGAGGTTTTGACCGTCTGCGCGTTCGGAACAGGACTTTCGGCTGCCGCGGCTGCAGTATTGGTAAGCCCTGATACAATTGCCGTGGGTGAGAATCACAGCCTTGTCATCAAAAGCGACAAAACGCTCTGGGCTGCGGGGGATAACTCCTACGGACAGCTCGGAGTAAATACCTATGAGGAATCCAGCGGTCTGAAAGTCATGAACAATATCGTTTATGTCGAGGCAAACGATAATGTAAGCTTCGCTATCGATGCGAACGGCACACTGTACGGCTGGGGCGATAACTCCGAGGGACAGGTTTCCGCGTCGCAGGCGAGATATATTATCGATTCTCCGCTTAAGCTGATGGACAATGTCGTCGCGGTAAGCGCGGGTGATACGCATACGTTGGCTCTTAAAGCGGACGGCACCGTTTACGGCTGGGGCAGCAATAACAACGGAGAGCTGGGTCGATCCTCGGGATACAGCGGAAACTCCGCCGAGGTCATTATGACGGATGTTGTTGATATAGCGGCGGGCGACGGTTTCTCGCTTTTTGTAACAAAGAACGGTGAGTTGTATGCGTGCGGAAGTAACGATAACGGTCAGCTTGGAAACGGTACATACCGTTCCGCGTCCACTCCTGTGGTTTCCGTTTCAAGCGGAGTAAGCAGGGTTGACGCCGGAAGCAGTCACTCTGTAATACTCAAGACCGACGGTACGGTATGGACGGCGGGTCTTAATGACTGCGGTCAGCTTGGCAACGGCAGTGAAAACACAAATAACTCCTTTGTCTCCGCCAAGCTTTCAAACGCTGTGGAGGTATTTGCGGGTGCAAGCTCCTCCGGCGCGCTCAACAGCTCCGGCAATATTTACACATGGGGTGACAACAGCAGCGGACAGCTTCAGAACAGCCGCGATACAAATCTTAATTCTCCCGCGTCGGTAGCTTCGGGGGCGGCTTCCGTTGCGTTCGGCGAGCATCATTCGCTTTTGCTTAAAAGCAACGGTACGGTTACGTCGGCGGGTACAGGCGCTTACGGTGAGTTGTTTTCCGCGCCCGTAGTTTCCGCTTCAAGTCCCTCACGCGTATTAAAGGATATCGTCAGCTATTCCGCGGGCGCTGATCACGCAGCTGCGGTAGACAGCGACGGCAGACTGTATACCTGGGGCAACAACGACCGCGGTCAGCTGGGTCTGGGCGATACATCATCTCGCAGCAAGCCCACACAGGTAAGGTTCAGCAATTATGCCGTTCAGGTGTGGTGCGGAAACAAGGTTACCTTTGTACTTACAGAGGATAACGACGTATACGCTTTCGGCGATAATTCCGGCTATATGCTGGGCATTGACTCAAGGAAATCCACTATAAATAAGCCCGAGTGGGTGGAGGACATCTCGGGATACGGCAATATTCAGATATATCCCTCCGATGGATTCTGTCTTGCGCTTTTGGGCGGCGATATATATGGTTGGGGTAAAAATTCATCTTCCAAGATGCTTGATCTTCCGAAAACCGTAAGTTCACCCACACAGAT
This sequence comes from uncultured Oscillospiraceae bacterium, assembly GCA_910587135.1. Taxonomy (GTDB): domain Bacteria; phylum Bacillota; class Clostridia; order Oscillospirales; family Ruminococcaceae; genus CAG-115. Next base: position 16,671 of record CAJULF010000005.1, on the reverse strand, counting down.
CGACAGCATTCCCTCCAACATATCAAAGCTGGCGGTAGGCAACAACCATGTTCTGGCGCTTGAAAGCGGCGGAACGGTATGGGTATGGGGCGCTAACAGCTCGGGTCAGCTCGGCATCGACAGCAGCTCAACCGTTTCCGAGCCCGAGCAGCTTACGATAGTCAACAGAAAAGGTGAGACCGTTGCTGACGGATTCAGTGATATAGCGGCTGCAGAAAATCACTCCATGGCGCTGGATACCGACGGAAAGGTGTGGGTATTCGGCTCAAACGGAAGCGGTCAGCTCGGTACAGACAGCAGCAGGATTAAAACTCCGACATCCGTATCAACATATGTTGAGTATGTATTTGCCGGTAATACTGCCTGTGCGGTTATTTCGGGCGGAGAGCTTATGCTTAGCGGCGACAACAAGGGCGGCGCTCTCGGAGATGGCACTACCAAGAACAGAGCCGAGTTCACAAAGGTAACGGGTAAGGACACAGATTACGCAAGTATAGGAAACGGTTTCGGCGGGTTTATCAACTATGACATGGAGCTGTGGTGCTGGGGCAACAACAGCTACGGACAGGTAGGTTCCGGTGCAAGCCCCGCGACAGCCGATCCCAAGTCGGTCGTTTCCAATGCTCTTATACTGTCCGTAAAGCAGCCCGAGGGTATCTCGCTGAATAAAACAGAGGTTACGGTAAAGCCCAATGGAACGGCACAGCTTACCGCAACCATCACACCTTCAGACGCCGCTTCTGCCATGATAAACTGGAGCAGTTCAAACACGAGTGTTGCGACAGTAAGCGCAAGCGGTTCTGTAAAGGGCATTGCAAAGGGTACGGCAACTATCACCGCTAAAACCGTAAACGGTCTAACGGCAACCTGCAAGGTTACGGTAGCGACCTCTGTAAGCAGCTTTTCCGTAACCCCCTCCAAGACAAAAACGCTTAACATAGATCAGAGCTTCACTTTCAAATCCAAAATATATCCCGCTAACGCTGATGACAAGACCCTGCTGTTTGAGTCCTCGGATACTGATGTCGTGGAAGTGAACTCATCGGGAAAAGTCACCGCAATTTCCGCGGGCAGCGCGGTGATAACAGTAACCGCCAAGTCCAACCCCGCAAAGACCAAGAAGGTAACGGTAAATGTTCGTCCCGCTAAGGTAACAATAACGTCCAGAAAGGCTACCACTGACGGAGTTGTGCTCAAATGGAAAGACGCTGACGGCGCTGACGGCTACGAGGTATACCGCAAGCTGTATGGAAGCAGCAGCAAGAGCAAGCGCATTGCAACCGTCGATGACGATACCGAGTATACAGACGAAACCGCGAAGAAGGGCAAGAAGTATGTTTACAGTGTTAAGTCTTATGTTGAGGTAAATGGCAAGAAAATCTATTCCGCAACATCCAAGCAGTATATCGTTACCGCAAAGTAAAGCTGCGGGAAATAGCAGCCTTATGTGATTGATACTAAGACGGCTGTCCGTTACGGGCAGCCGTCTCAGGCTATAAAAAAGCCTATTTGCCACGCAATGTCGGCACATGAAATTTCAAAAAGTCGTGCGTTTGCGAATGCAAACGCGCGCGGTTTCCGCTAAGCATGCGGAGCGGAACGAAGTGAAGCGGAGTATGATTAGCGGAAATTTTGAAATTTTTTTAAATAATTAGCCCTATATCAACCTTTATATACAGTCCGTGAGGAAAAATATTTTTTCCGCTCACTGCCTGCGGCTATTGACAATGAGAGCCGTTTTGTGGTACAATAAATAATATAACATAGGATCATAGGAGGTACAAAATGTCTGATTTACCTATAAATCCCTTTGACGATGCTGAAGAGATAGCCAAAAAATCAATGGTTTTGTTTTTCTTGATTGACTGCTCGGGAAGCATGGGCGGCAGCAAGATAGGCACGGTAAACGCGGTTATGGAGGAGCTTATTCCCGAAATACGCGGTATCGGCGGCGCCGACGCGGATATAAAGCTGGCGGTTCTGAAATTTTCGGGCGGCAGCGAATGGATGTACAATGAGCCTGTTTCCATTGACAGCTTTGAGTGGGATCCCATTGACGCGGAAAATGTCACAGATCTTGGCAGTGCTTTCAATGAACTCTCCGCAAAGCTGTCCAGAAACGAGTTCATGAAGTCTCCGTCGCTGTCCTTTGCGCCGGTTATGATACTCATGTCCGACGGATACCCGACGGATAATTTTGAAAAAGGACTTGCGGAGCTTCAGAAAAATCGCTGGTACAGCGCGGGCATAAAGGCGGCGGTCGCAATAGGAGAGGACGCTGACCTTGATATCCTCGCCCGCTTTACCGGAAATCCCGACAGTGTCGTTACCGCTCATAACGGAGAGGCTCTCGCGAAGCTGATAAAGTTCGTCGCCGTAACATCTTCCCAGATAGGAAGCCGCAGTATGCGCCTTGCGGAAACCGAGGAGGATTTCAAGAGCAAGCAGGAGTCCGCGGCGGAGCAAATACGTGAATTTGCCGAAAGCGATGAGATAAGCGCGGATATCGAGGCGGGCTGGTAATGTCCTTTAAGGGGTATTCTCTCTCCGTAAGGGGCGCTTCTCATGAGGACGCGGGAGAGATGTGTCAGGACAGCACAAGATTTTATATTACGGACGGATTGGCTGTGGCGGCGGTTTCGGACGGTCACGGCAGCGAAAAGCATTTTCGCAGCGCCGCCGGCAGCGAGATGGCAACACGCGTTGCCATACGCTCATTGTGCGATTTTTACGAGCGCAACGGCGGATTGCGGGAGCTTTTTCGCGATGATCCCGATAACGCCGCGCGAAGGATCGCGGCAAATATCATCTGCGGTTGGAATGGGGAGATCGCCGCACATATGCGCTATTCTCCGCTTAATGAGCGGGAGAGCGCTGTCTGCAAAAAATACGGCGGCATTGCCGGCGAAATAATGTACGGCGCTACGCTTATAGTAGGCGCGGCGGCGGAAAACTTCTGCTTCGGGCTTCAGATAGGCGATGGAAGCTTTACTGCGCTAAACCGGGGTGAAATGCTTTTTCCGATGCCCGAGGATTCCAAGCTGATGGCGAATTTGACCACCTCGCTGTGCGACAGCGACGCGATAGGCAGCTTCCGCTATTTTTTCCGCGAGGGAGGTTTTTCGGGGATAATGCTGTCCAGTGACGGACTGATAAACTCATTCCGAAGTGAGCGTGATTTTCTCAGTTTCGGCAGGCGCGTTATCGGGGCGGTAGCCGAAAACGAGACCGCTCATCTTCCCGAGCATCTTATGACCCGTTCCCGCAACGGGAGCAAAGACGACATCTCGGTTGCTGTGATAGTGATGGGATAGCGGGACACTGACACGGTTCATTGTCGTCAAAATTTAAAAGGAGTAATGCTCCGGGGGGCATAATTACAATAATGGATAATTTTACAGAAGCGAATAACGCGCAAGCAAAAGTGGAAAACACCAGGTTAAAGGAGCTTTTCGCAAGAAGAAAGCAATGTACGGATAATGAACAGCTTGCTCCGATAATGAACGATATAGCGGAGGAAATCGTGATGAACGCCCGTTTTCTGTCGCTTGTGCGTACGGAGAAGGCGGGCGGCGATACGGCCAGAATTTCTTTTGCGCTGCTTAACGACGGTAAAGGACGCAGGTTTTATCCGCTTTTCACCGATACCGAGGAGCTTATGAAATGGCAGCTTGCTCAGGCGGAAAATCCGAGCACTATGGCGCTGGCGTTTGATAACTACGCGCAAATGATAGTCGATAAGAATGCGGCGGACGGAATTGTGCTCAATCCATTCGGCGATAATCTTCTGATAGAAAAGGAAACGGTAAGCCGCTGGTGGGAAAAGAAGCAGATCGTCAAAAAGGGCTTTACGCAGCGCATAATACCGAACGGCACAGAGGCGGTATTCACAACTCCTTCACCGTTTCCCATGGATCTGTCGGAGGCTCTCTGTGAAGCCGCTAAGCGTCACGGTGAGATCAGGCGGCTTTGGCTCAGGCAGATGGAACAGGACGGAAAAACGGGCTTTCTTGCCGTTATAGACGGCGATAATATTAAAAGCAGTGTTATAAACGAGTTGGGAACAGCCGCAAAGCCGTACCTCAAAAAATACGAGCTGGAGCTGAACATAGTTTTCTTCGGCAGCGAGCTTGGAAAAAAAGCAGCCGAAAACGTTCTTCCCGTTTATACCGCATAAAAACCTGTCCGCATAGCATGAAATTTTTGATTGCAGACAAAAAATCGACATTCACTGAGGTTTCGCCGAATAACGTTGAAAAAACGCCGTTTTTGTGTAATCCTTTTCCCATAAATCGCGGCAAAATGCATAATTACGACCTTTAAATTTGTGTTTTTTTCTATTCTTGTTTTTGTGTTTTCCATTGACTTTTTTTAATAAATGAATTATAATTAAATAGTGAAACACTTACAGTATGGCAGATTCTGTTATACCGGCAGACGGAAGTACCGTCTATATTTCGGAGGTATTCTTCTCCGAAAACAAAAAGGGAGAAAAATATGTCTGAAAGAAATACCCTGCTGATTGTCGACGATTTCGAGTTCAACCGGCTTATGCTGAGCGATACATTCAACGACCGTGCGGTTGTCGAGGCGGAGAACGGCGAAAAGGCAATTGAAGAGTTCGAGCGGTATAAGGATAAGCTGTGCGCGGTGCTGCTGGATATCATGATGCCGGTTATGAACGGTTTTGGTGTGCTGGAATATCTTGTGGAGCACAACTATATTGACGATATTCCAGTTTTCATAATAAGCGCGGACACATCGGACAAGTCCCTGTCCAGGGCCTACGACCTCGGAGCGGCGGACGTTATAGCAAAACCTTTCAATATCCGCTTTGTGCGCAGGAGGATAAACAACATTATTGAGCTGTACGATCAAAGACGACAGCTGAAAAGTATTGTTAATGAGCAGAATAAAATAATTGAAAACCGAAGTTAATATAACGGGCGGCACTCCTTTAAGAGCGCCGCTCATCCTGTTTTAAAGGTTGACCTGAATCGGGATTATTTAAAAAATTTTTAAAATTTCCGCAATCACGCGCCGTTCGCTGCACGAGGTTTTGCGCAAACAGCTGCATAACTCCACAGGCAGCCACGCGCATATTGCACAAAACCACCTCCGCGCGATAACGGAAACCGGTCATAATTTGGTTCACAAATTATGACACTTTTTGAAATTTCATGCGCCGACATTGCGTTGTCGACAGGTTTTTTCTACAAGCTGAGCGGTACTCCTTTAAGAAACCGCTTAGTTTAAAAAAATAAGCATCCTTGTTTTTTCAAGTCTTTAAAGCCGAAATTTCCGACAGCTATTTTACTTTAAAATGGCACGCTAATGCTGATAATGCGCATTATTGCCCCGATTCTTCTCTCATCAGAAAGTGAATTTCCGCCCAATGAATATGCACAAGTTGAAAAACGCAAAAAATTTTTGCAAGAATTTTAAAAAACGCTTGCAAAAAATAAAGTAATGTGATATAATATATCGGAAAGAAAAATGAACCGAATAAAAGCGGCAAAAAAGTAAGAATGCCGCATTTTGGAAAAAGAAAGGGTAGAATGCGATGCGTTACACAGAAATGAATAAGGAGCAGCTCGCCGCGGAAAAGGAGCGGCTGGAGCAGCAGTTCAACGAGTACAAGGCAAAGGGGCTGAAGCTGGATATGTCCCGCGGAAAGCCTTCTCCCGACCAGCTTGATCTGTCCATGGAGATCATGGATCACTATGGGAACGAATATGTTTCCGAGAACGGCATAGATTGCCGCAACTACGGGATTCTTGACGGTATCCCCGAGGCAAAAGCCATTTTTTCGGAAATGCTGGAGGTATCCTCCGAGCAGATCATTATTGGCGGCAATTCCAGTCTTCAGCTGATGTATGATTTTGTGATCCGCGCTTTGCAGCTTGGCGTTCTGGGCAGCGAAAAGCCTTGGTGCAAATATGACAAGGTGAAATTCCTCTGTCCCGTACCGGGTTATGACAGGCACTTTGCTATATGCGAGTCGCTTGGAATTGAGATGATCAACATAGATTACAAGTCGGACGGTCCCGATATGGACGAGGTGGAGCGTCTGGTAAGTTCCGATGAATCCATAAAGGGAATCTGGTGTGTTCCCATGTACTCCAACCCTACGGGCATATCCTATTCCGACGAGGTTGTAAGGCGCTTTGCAATGCTGAAGCCCGCGGCAAAGGATTTCCGTATACTCTGGGACAACGCATACTGTGTACACCATCTTTCCGACGAGCATGACAAGATAATTAACATCATTGAGGAGTGCGAAAAAGCGGGCAATCCCGACATGGTTGTGGAGTTTGCTTCCACATCAAAAATATCTTTTCCCGGCAGTGGTGTAGCGGTTATTGCAGCAAGCAAAGCAAATATTGATTTTATCAAGAGCCAGCTTACCTTCCAGACCATCGGCTACGATAAACTGAACCAGCTTCATCACGTTCAGTATTTCAGGGATATTAACGGCATTATGGAGCATATGAAGCGCCACGCGGCAATAGTAAAGCCCAAGTTTGACGCGGTTCTTTCCGCTCTTGACAGGGAGATTGCTCCCCTCGGAATCGGCGAATGGAACAGCCCGAGAGGCGGATACTTTATCAGCTTTGATTCGCTTGATGGCTGCGCTAAGCGTATAGTGGGACTTGCCAAGGATGCCGGCGTGGTTATGACGGGCGCGGGCGCAACCTACCCTTATTGCAGAGATCCGCGTGACAGCAATATAAGAATAGCTCCAACCTACCCGACCGTTGACGAGCTGAACCTCGCTATGGAGATATTCTGCATATGCGTGAAGCTGGCGAGTGTGGAAAAGCTGCTTGGCGAAAAATAAGTTTTTAAGAAACCAAATCCCCGAAATAAAATCGGGGATTCAGTCTGTATATAAAGGTTGACCTAAGGCTAATTATTTAAAAAAATTTCAAAATTTCCGCTAAGCATACTCCGCTTCACTTCGTTCCGCTCCGCATGCTTAGCGGAAACCGCGCGCGTTTGCGTTCGCAAACGCACGACTTTTTGAAATTTAATGCGCCGATATTGCGCGGCAAATAGGCTTTTTCTACAGTCTGTAATCCCCGAAATAAAATCGGGGATTCAGTCTGTATATAAAGGTTAATCTAAGGCTAATTATTTAAAAAAATTTCAAAATTTCCGCTAAGCATACCCCGCTTCATTTCGTTCCGCTCCGCATGCTTAGCGGAAACCGCGCACGTTTGCGTTCGCAAACGTGCGACTTTTGAAGTTTCATGCGCCGATATTGCGCGGCAAATAGGCTTTTTCTACAGTCTGTAATCTCCGAAATAAAATCGGGGATTCAGTCTGTATATAAAGGTTGACCTAAGGCTAATTATTTAAAAAAATTTCAAAATTTCCGCTAATCATACTCCGCTTCACTTCGTTTCGGAAGTTTTGCGCAAATTGCAACAAATTGCCATAAGGCAAAACATCCTCGTTGCGCAAAACTTGGCATGCTTAGCGGAAACCGCGTGCGTTTGCGAACGCAAGCACGACTTTTTGAAATTTAATGCGCCGGCATTGCGCGGCAAATAGGCTTTTTCTACAGAATGAATCCCCGAAACAATATCTGGGATTTTCTTTGACGAAAAACAAGTATTATTTATAGACATTTTAGTGAAAGTATGGTATAATTATTTAATAATAAGCGTGTTGACAATTGTTTGTTTCGCACGCGCAGTGGACTTGAAAGGAGCGCCGCGTCTTTGAGCGCGGGATAGCATCTATGAAAATAATGTCGGTGGATTACGGCGACAGCCGCACAGGTCTGGCAATGTGCGATAAATCGGAGATAATCGCTTCTCCGCTTATGACCGTCTTTGAAAAGGATTTTGAAAAGTGCGCCGCGGCTGTATCCGAGCAGGCGCTTGGAAATAAGGCGGAGCTTATAGTGGTGGGAAATCCCATCAATATGAACGGAACTCTCGGACCGCGCTCCGAAAAATGCAGACTCTTCGCTGATCTGCTGAGGGAACGTACGGGGCTTGAGGTGGTGATGTGGGATGAGAGGTCCACCACGGTGACCGCAATAGGCATAATGAACGATCTGAATAAACGCGGCAAAAAGCGCAAAGAAGCACTCGACGCCACCGCCGCCGCTGTAATTCTTGAGGGTTATCTTGCCTATCGCAAAAACAATTCGGGGACATGACGGGAGCGCAGTATGTACGGAGTATCATTTACGGGTTATCGCCCGAGTAAGCTGAATTTTTTCGGCGAGGACGACCCTATGTGTGAGGAACTTAAAGGAAGATTGGCTCGTAAAATCGAAGAACTTGCGGCGGCGGGGGCGGACAGATTTTTCTCGGGAATGGCGCTGGGAGTTGACACATGGTGCGCGGAGGCAGTGCTGGAGCTGAAAAAACAGCTCCCGAAAATAACGCTTACCGCGGTCATTCCATGCAGAAATCAGGACGAAAAGTGGAACTCTGACGAGAGGAGAAGATACCGCAGTTTGCTGGAAAAGTGCGACAGAGTGATTTGCATTTCGGAGAATTACGTCAAGGACTGTATGCATAAGCGCAACCGCGCGCTGGTGGATCTGTGCGATGTACTGGTTGCGGTTTACGACGGCAAAAGCGGCGGCACCGAATATACAGTCAATTATGCAGAAAAATGTCGCAAAAAAATAATACTGATCCCACCTATGTAGCAGGCTATAAGGCTGTATATAAAGGTTGACCTGAATTGGATTATTAAAAAAATTTCAAAATTTCCGCACTCACGCTCCGCTTCACTCCGTTTCGCTCTGCGCGACTGCGGAAACCGCACACATTTGCCAAATGGCAAATGTGTGCTTTTTGAAATTTCATGCGCCGACATTGCGCTGCCGATAAGTTTTTTATGCAATTTGCGATCCCGCCGGTGAAGCGGGATCTTTTTTATAACATATTAAATATCACTATTGACTTATTGTGAAATATGTAGTATAATTTAAGCAAATGTTCACGCCATTTTGTGGATTTTTAAGCGGTATATGACGATAACAGAAAGCCCGAATACCGCAAAAATATAAAGGAGAGTGCATATGAAAAACATTACAGAGCAGCTGATCCTTTCGCTCGCGCCGAACCCCGCCGCCGCTTCAAACGGCAAAAAAATTTCAAAAAGCGGCGGATTTCAGAAGCTGTACCGCTCGTCGGACGATACGTTTTTTATGGGGGAGTGCAAGGGCAGCGGGAAAAATCCCTACATAACCTCGGCGGACTACATAGACCCCGAACACCCCGTATTCCGCTGCACCTGTCCGTCGCGGCAGTTCCCCTGCAAGCATTCGCTGGGGCTGATGTATGAGATGATGGAGGAAAAGAGCTTCATGCCTTGCGAGATTCCCGAAGATATTCAACGCAAGCGCGGCAAGATCGCGGCAAAATCCGCTCCCGCCAAAGCCCCCGAGGATATGACTCCCGAAGAGGCGGCAAAGGCTGAAAAGAAGAAAGCCGCCGCGGCAAGGTCGGCGAAAAACGCGAAAACCAAAAAGCTGCAAAAGCAGCTTGAAGGTCTTGACCTGGCGGAAAAGGCGGTCAAGGAGCTTATTTCCGCGGGACTGGGCACAATGGGGGGAGCTTCCCTGCCCACCTATCAGCAGCTTTCAAAGCAGCTGGGCGATTACTACCTCAACGGTCCGCAGCGCCTGCTCAATCGGCTGATAATCGAGATAACGGCGTTTCAGAAGGACAATCTTGAGGCGCATTACGATAACGCGATAGATACGCTTGAAAAGCTGTATAGCCTTATAAAGAAGTCACGGCAGTACATAAACGAAAAGATCAGCGGTGACGACGTTTCCAATGACGACACCGTGCTGTATGAGGAACTTGGCGGCAACTGGAAGCTCTCCGAGCTTGAAGCCATAGGCAAGTGCAAAAAGAACGCGCGGCTTGCTCAGCTGTCCTTCTGGGTAACGTATGACGAGGCGCGCAAGGAGTATATCGACACCGGCGCGTGGTGCGACCTTGACAGCGGCGAGATATACCTTACAAAGAATTTCCGCCCGCTGAAGTCACTGAAATATGTCAAGGCGGAGGATTCGATTTTCGGCGCGGCGGAGATTCCGTCAATGGCGATATATCCCGCGGACGGCAACACCCGTGTGCGCTGGGACGGAGCTTCGTTACGCGGGCTTACCGACGAGGATTTTTCGCAGATGCGCTCCCTCGCTGTAAAATCGATTGCCGCGGAAGCAAAGGGAATTAAGAACACCTTGAAAAACGCCATGGCAAACCCCATCGTCTACAAGCTGACGGCTTTCGGAAAAATCGGAAAGACCTCCGAGGGTATGGTCATGAAAGATAAAGAAGGCGGCAGCATTTTGCTGGAGGATTTCCCCGAGCTGGAGGGCACTTTGGGAAGCATTGAGATACTCCCGGGCGCGGAGCTGTTTGAAAACGGTACGGCGCTCTGCGGGTACTGGTACAGCGCCGAGAAGCGCCGTCTGTGCGCCCAGCCGCTTTGCATTATCCCCGACGGCGAAAATAACGTTATAAGACTGTTGTATTAAGGAGGAAGAGAAATGGATATTGCTCCCGTATATGAATTAAAAGCCCGTCTGCGCGCGGCGGCTATCGCGGGCACTAATCTGCTGTCGGAGGATTTCCGCCTTAAAAAGGCGGCAGAGAGCTTCGCGCCGCTGGCGTCGGCTTCACCCGTGTTCGCGAAAATAAACGAGATGACCGCAAAGCTGCTCAGTGACGGCTCACCGGAAAACCTGCTTGATACCATAACGCTCGTGGACGCGGTCATCACCACCCTCGGCGCGGTAGACGTAAAGGGTGAGCTTGAGGATATCCCCGTTTCGGAGAGCGGCACGGCGATAGTGAACGCTCCCTACTCGCAGCTTTCCTTGATACTTGGGGCGCTTACCGAGTCGGGCGGCGGTCAGTACAATACATTTGTGGATGTTAGGGAAAATCACCCCGAATTGCTGAACGATTACCGCGTAAAACCCGCGCTGGTAAAGGGGCTGGGCGCTCCGTATTCCGAGCTTGCAGATGTGGTTGCCAGTGTCGTGGGCGAGATGGGCAGAGATATGATTCCGCTGCTTAAAAAAGGCTTTGACCCCAAGGGCAAAAAAGAGATGCTTCGCCGCCTGAGCGTTATCGAGAGGATAGCGGGCGCGGAGGAGAACGATTTCTACCTTGAACAGCTTGAGAGCGCCGAAAAGGATATCCGCAAAAGACTGATCTACGCGCTGCGCCATGACAAGAAGAATATCGACAAATTGTTTGAACTGGTCAAGACAGAAAAGGGTAATTCAAAAACGGCGGCGCTGTCCGCGCTGGCTTCTTTTGACAATGATAAGGCGGGCGCTTATATCGCGGAGTATTCGGAAAAGAAACCCGCGGAGGTCATCAAGCTGATGGACAGGGTATCCTCGGAGTGGTCAAGCGAGCTTACCGCGCAGCTTATCGAGCGTGTGCTGACAGATAAGGACGGAAACAAGGTAACGCTTACGCAGGCGGCGAATATTGATGAAGTTATACTTAAGAACAGCCTGAGCTTATGGAATATAACCGACGCGATGACGGGAAAATTCGGGGAGAGCATTGAACGGATATACCGCGATTTTGACAACAATAATCAATCAAAATTCACAGATACCTCAAAATTTATGGATAACGCGCTGGGCGATTCCATCATAAAAACGGGGAACGAAAGCCTGAAGAAGCTTGCAATCGAGCTTAACAACAGCCCCCAAAATAAGGGTCAGTATGTATACGCGGAGGCGGTGGCGCGGCTTCTGGGCGACGAGGATTGCTCAAAATGGTTTGAGGAACAGGTCGGCGCCATATATGACAAGAAACTGCTGAATTCGCAGTCGCTGATAAACAAGCAGATAATTAAGGCAATATGGCATATCGATTTTAAGGATGGCATATATTCCATCGTTTCAAAATATTACGACTCGATTCTGGATATGTATCTTCCCGACACCTCCGCGCCGATAAATCAATCCATGATGGGAGCTTTAACGGATATTTTTATCAAGTATCCCTCGCTTCAGTTTGACTCTATGATGGCGAACTGGGCTGACCCTAACGACAGGGAATACTGCGAGAAGCTTGCGAATGTATATGTTGAGCATCTGATAGGCGAAAACTTAGTCGTAGGCGCATCGATACTTCTTAATTTACTGAACAGATTAGGCGCAAAGAACATCAAGGGACTTACGGTAAGATACTTTAAAGGGCATCCGAAAAATAACAGATGGAACATACAGAATTTTATCAATTCCCTCCCCGGGGACAACGTGTATCTGCTCGCCGAAGCGCGCGAGGTCATTGAGCTTCTGCGCTCGGGCAAGCTGAAAGCGGATGTGAAAAAGGAAGATATAGACGAGTTGGCAGATTGGGCAGAAAGTCAGTTTGCATAACCCGACTGTAATATATGGTGGTAAAATATAAGCAACGCAGCATAAGAGCGTTAAATCGGCTGAAAGCCGAGAGCAGCAATTCGCCCGCGCATGAAAATTCAAAAAGCCGTGCAATTGCCTTAAGGGCAAATGCCGCGCGGTTTTCGCAGCGTATGCGGAGCGAAACGAAGTGCAGCGGAGTATGTGCTGCGGAAATTTTAAAATTCTTAAAAAATGAAAGCCGAGAGCAGCAATTTGCCCGTGCATGAAAATTCAAAAAGCCGCGCAATTGCCTTAAGGGCAATTGCCGCGCGGTTTTCGCAGCGTATGCGGAGCGAAACGAAGTGCAGCGGAGTATGCGCTGCGGAAATTTTAAAATTTTTTAAATAAGGAGATTTTATGGAACAGGAAATTTTAAGACAACCCGCGGAAAAGCTTTTTGAGGAAGAGCTTAACGCGCTTATCAAAGCGGAGCGCGATCCGATACCGCAGGGGTGGAGAATGTCGCCGCGCTCGGTAAAGACGTATATATGCGGCGGCAAGGTCGGCAAGACGGTAATCACACCGAAATACATAGGGCATGAGCGGCTTGTGGAAATAGCGATAGCAACGCTTGTGACAGACCGCGCACTGCTGCTTATCGGTGAGCCGGGAACTGCCAAGAGCTGGCTTTCGGAGCACCTCGCGGCAGCTATCAACGGAAATTCGGGAAGAGTGATACAGGGCACGGCGGGCACTACCGAGGAGCAGATACGCTACTCGTGGAACTACGCCATGCTTATCGCCAATGGACCGAGCGAGGCTGCGATGCTGAAAAGTCCCGTGTTCACGGCTATGGAGTCGGGAGCGCTTGCAAGGGTGGAGGAGATATCCCGCTGCGCGTCCGAGGTGCAGGATACGCTGATATCGCTGCTGTCGGAAAAGAGAATATCCGTGCCCGAACTGTCGATCGAGGTGCCCGCGAAAAAGGGATTTTCGATAATTGCAACCGCGAATACCCGCGATAAGGGCGTAAACGAGATGTCCGCCGCGCTGAAGCGTCGCTTCAATATCGTTGTGCTTCCCGCGCCCGAAACGCTGGAGGAGGAAATGGATATTGTAAGGACGCGCGTAGCGCAGCTTTCAAGCGGACTGGATCTGAACGCGGCACTGCCCAAGGACGCGGTGATAGAGAAGATATGCACTATTTTCCGCGAGCTGCGGCAGGGCGAAACGCTCGACAAAAAGCAGAAGGTGAAAGCCCCCGGGGGTGTGCTGTCCTCTGCGGAGGCTATCTCGCTGCTGTGCAACAGCATGGCGCTTTCGGGCAGCTTCGGAAACGGCGAGATTTCCGACGAGGATATAGCCGCGGGTCTTCAGGGCGCTATCGTAAAGGACGACGATAAGGATTCCGTCGCGTGGAAGGAATATCTTGAAAATATCATGAAAAAGCGCGGTTCGTCATGGAGCGGCTTGTATAAGGCTTGCAGGGAGCTGAATCAATGAGCGGGGTGAACTTTTTCGGCATACGCCACCTTTCTCCCGCGGGTGCTTTTTATCTGAGGAAATATCTTGACGATATCCGCCCGAAAACGGTGCTGATAGAAGCTCCGAGCGACTTTGAGGACACCTCGGCGGATATAGTCCGCGCGGAAACCAAGCCGCCGTTCGCGATACTGGCGTACACCACTCACGCTCCGGTGCGCACTGTTCTGTACCCTTTCGCGGAGTATTCGCCCGAATATCAGGCGATACTCTGGTGCAGAAAAAACGGCGCGGAGTTCCGCTTTATGGACCTACCGTCGGAGGTGTTTCTGGCTCTGTACGAAAAAAAGCTCGCTGTGGAAAGCGCCGAGGGAGAAGAAAGCGGCGCGCCCGATCAAAAGGGCGAGGAGCGCAAGCTGTCGGTTTACGACAAGCTGGATATTTTAAGCGGCGAGGATTCGCACGATACCTTTTGGGAGCGTACGTTGGAACATTGCGCCGACGAGAGAGCGTACCGCGAGGGCGCTAATCTTTTCGGTGAGAGGATTCGCGAGTTCTCCGAAAAAACGGAAAGCGACCTTGAGGAGATAACGCTGCGCGAGGCGTATATGCGCGGCTGTATCAGGGAAGCTGTCGGGAGCGGGACTGCCCCCGAAAAAATCGTTGTGGTAACGGGCGCATACCATGTGGATGGGCTGAAAGGCTGGGAGAGCGCGGAAAAGCTTCCCGAAATGCCACGAACCGACTGTGCCCATACCCTCATGCCATATTCCTATTACCGCCTTTCAACGCGCTCGGGCTACGGGGCGGGCAACCGTGCTCCCGCCTACTACGAGCTTATCTGGGAGAGCTTTAAGCGCGGCGATATTTCCTACACCGCAAACGCTTATCTCAGCAAAATAGCCGAGGTTCACAGAAGCAACGGAAACGCGGCTTCCTCCGCGCAGATAATAGAGGCGGTGCGGCTTGCGGAGTCGCTGGCGGCAATGCGCGGCGGCAGTTCGCCCGTCTTGCGCGACCTGCGCGACGCGGCGGAAACCTGCATAGGCGAGGGCAGCTTTGCGGCGATAAGCGTATCGGCGGCTGACACCGAGATAGGCACAAAGATAGGAGCGCTGCCGGAGGGCGTTTCGCGCACGGGCATACAGGACGATTTTTACAGACAGCTAAAGGAGCTGAAGCTGGATAAGTACCGCACCGTCACCGCGCAGGATCTGCGGCTTGATCTGCGCGAAAATCTTCGGGCAAGCGGCAACAAGTCTGCTTTTCTGGATCTGAACCGCTCGTTTTTCCTGCATAAGCTGCGCGTGTTGGGGATATCCTTTGCGCAGCTTCGGGAATCCAATCAGGAGAACGCCACATGGAGCGAGGGCTGGGTCATCTGTTGGACTCCCGAGTCGGAAATTCAGCTTGTGGAAGCGGCGCTCACGGGTGATACCGTGGAGCTTGCCGCGTCGTTTACCATAAAGGAAACCGTTGAAAGAGCCGCGGATATGTCCGAGGTGGCGGGCGCGGTGGAAGACGCTTTCATGTGCGGAATGCCCGCCGCGGCAAGCTATGCCGTGAGCGCTTTGCAGGCGATGGCGGTAGACGCGGCTTCGTTTGAGGAGCTGGCAAAAACGGCGTTCCGTCTTTCCTCCATCGTTACCTACGGCGATATCCGAAAAGCCGACAGCGCACCGCTCGTACCTATATTGCAGCAGGTATATTATCGCGCCTGCCTTATTCTGACAAGCTCCTGCGTGTGCGACGACAACGCTTCTCATTCGGTATCCGAGGCTATGAACCGGCTCAATTCCGTTGAGCTGGCGCAGGATTTCCTTGAAACGGAAAGCTGGCTCGATGCTCTTGCCGAAACCGCGCGGCGTGACGATCTCAATACGCGGCTGTCGGGTTTTGCTGCGGCTATACTGCTGGAGCGCGGAAAAATGACCAACGACGAGCTTAAGACCGAGGTCTCTCGGCGGCTTTCAAAGGGAGTCCCCGCCGATCTCGGCGCGGGGTGGTTTGAGGGGCTTACGCTCAAAAACCGCTACGGGCTTATCGCGCGGCTGTCGCTCTGGGAAAGTCTGGACGAATATATTCAGTCGCTCGACGATGAGGAGTTCAAACGGGCGCTGGTGTTCCTGCGCCGTGCTTTCGCGGACTTTTCCTCCGCCGAAAAGGATAATATCGCGGAAAATCTCGGCGAGGTTTGGGGCTTGAACGGCGCGGAGGTGAGCGAGGTCGTGAACGCCGTTCTCGACACCGCATCGCAGGAGCAGATAGCGGGGCTGGACGATTTCGACTTCGATATATAGGAGGGGGACGCTATGACCGAAAAACGCCTTGACAGGGATAAGAAATGGGGCTTTCAGGGCTTCCCCTATTATCAGATGAGAATGGATTGCGAGGACTTTCACGGGCTTGTGAGCATAATCGACCTGATAGACGGCGAATACCTGTTCTGGGAATACCCCAAAGCCGGTAAGATACCCGTGTGCGGCAAGGGAATGCTGTGGCTTCAGCTTATACCCGACGGTAAACACAGGGCGATAACGGCGAAATTTCTCCCGCCGTCAAGAACGATTCAGGGCATAAGATATTTAAAATCGGTCTCGGTCTGGTATGTTGATGTTATAGACAACTGGGGATATGACGAGGATAATGTCGCTTATTTCACGGATCAGTATTTGGATGTGATATTCGACGTTGAGGGAGATGTTGTCATAGATGACCGCGACGAGTTGGACGCGGCGTACAGTTCGGGAGAGTTGTCCGAGGAACAGTATCAAAGGGCAAGAGAAGAGCAAAACATCCCTAAAGAAGCTAAAGGGCAAAGAAAATTAAATGTA
>CAJULF010000004.1:8642-92605 GCA_910587135.1 uncultured Oscillospiraceae bacterium | reverse complement strand
CCGTACACATTTGCCATTCGGCAAATGTGCGCTCAGCCTATAATAAAGGTTGACCTAAAGCCGATTATTTAAAAAAATTTCAAAATTTCCGCACTCACGCTCCGCTTCACTTCGTTTCGCTCTGCGCGACTGCGGAAACCGTACACATTTGCCATTCGGCAAATGTGTACTTTTTGAAATTTCATGCGACGACATTACGTTGTCCATAGGCTTTTTTTACATGCTGAAAAAATTACTTTGCAGTTCCATGAGCTTGCTTCTATTTTACCTTGCGGCATTATAAAATAACAAAGCCGCCCATAAAATTCACTGATGGCTTTCAGCTTTCAGAAAAAACCTATTTGCACCGCAATGTCGGCGCATGAAATTTCAAAAAGTGTCAGAATTTGCTGTGCAAATTCTGACCGGTTCCCGAAATCGCGCAGAGTGAGCGAAGCGAACGGCGCGTGCTTGCGGGAATTTTGAAATTTTTTAAATAATCCAATTTAAGTCAACCTTCATTTACAATCTTAAAGCCCCGTCACAACACGGGGCTTTATTGTTTTTGTATTATTTTGCGCTCTCTACCGCAAGCGCGCCGTCGGCAACTCCGATTTTTATGGTATCTCCCTGCCGTACTTTATCGGCAAGTATCTCTTGAGCTATCAGAGTTTCGAGGTTGCGCTGGATATATCTCTTAAGCGGACGTGCACCGAAATTCGGGTCGTAGCTTGCGTCAACAATGAATTGCTTTGCCTCATCGCTTATGGTCAGCGTAAGCTGCTTATCCTTAAGGCGCTTTTGCAAATCAGCCGTCTGAATATCTATGATACCGAAAATCTCCGTCTTGGTAAGCGGCTTGTAGAATACTATCTCGTCAAGTCTGTTCAGGAACTCGGGTCGGAATGAGCGTTTCAGCAGCGACTCTACCTCGCTTCTTGCCGATTCGGAAATGCTTCCGTTCCCGTCTATTCCGTCAAGAATAAACTGCGAACCGAGATTTGACGTCAGAATTATTATGGTGTTCTTAAAATCGACGGTTCGACCCTGCCCGTCGGTTATATGACCGTCGTCAAGAACCTGAAGAAGCACATTGAACACGTCGGGGTGGGCTTTCTCAACCTCGTCGAAAAGCACCACGGAATAGGGCTTGCGGCGCACCGCCTCGGTAAGCTGTCCTCCCTCCTCATACCCGACATATCCGGGAGGCGCTCCGATAAGGCGGGAAACGCTGTATTTCTCCATATACTCGCTCATATCCAGACGCACTATATTGTGCTCGTCATCGAACAGTGATTCCGCAAGAGCCTTGGCAAGCTCGGTCTTTCCCACACCCGTCGGTCCTAAAAACATGAATGAACCGAGCGGCTTTCTTGGGTCGTTGATACCCGCGCGGGAGCGCATTATAGCCTCGGTAACGCGGCTTACAGCCTCGTCCTGACCCTTTACGCGCCTGTGTAGAGTTTCACCCAGCGACAGTATCTTCTGTCTTTCTCCCTCCACCAGCTTTGCCACGGGGATACCCGTCCACCGCGCAACTATACGTGCTATCTCCTCCTCGGAGACCTTATCGCGCAGCAGCGAATCCGCCTTTGCCTGCTCTGCGGTTTCCTCTTCGCGCTGCAAATCCGCCTGAAGCTTCGGCAGCTTTCCGTACTGAAGCTCTGCCGCCTTGTTAAGATTGTAATCCAGCTTTGCCTTTTCAATCTCCGCGTTGGTGTTTTCAATCTCCTTACGGATATCCTGCACACGGGTAATGGCATTCTTTTCGTTCTCCCATCTTGCTTTCATGGCGGAGAACTTGTCGCGCATCTCGGCAAGCTCCTTCTGAATATCGGCAAGGTGCTCCTGCGAGAGCTTATCCGTTTCCTTTTTCAGCGCCGCTTCCTCTATCTCATGCTGCATAATGCTGCGGGATATCTCGTCCAGCTCCGCGGGCATGGAGTCCATCTCCGTCCTTATCATGGCGCAGGCTTCGTCAACAAGGTCTATAGCCTTGTCGGGCAGAAATCTGTCCGTGATGTAGCGGTTGGATAGCGTCGCGGCAGCGATTATGGCGCTGTCCTGAATTTTTACGCCGTGGAACACCTCGTAGCGCTCCTTAAGTCCACGCAATATGGAGATGGAGTCCTCCACGGTAGGCTCATCCACCAGCACCGTCTGGAAGCGGCGCTCCAAAGCGGGGTCTTTTTCAATATATTTGCCGTATTCGTCAAGCGTGGTAGCGCCGATACAGTGAAGCTCGCCGCGTGCCAGCATGGGCTTGAGCAGGTTGCCCGCGTCCATTGCTCCGCCGGATTTTCCCGCGCCCACTATCAAATGAAGCTCGTCAATAAAGAGGATAATGCGCCCCTCGCTCTTCTTGACCTCCTGAAGCACCGCCTTAAGGCGCTCCTCAAACTCTCCCTGATATTTCGCGCCGGCGATAAGAGCGCCCATATCCAGCGAAAACAGCTTTCTGTCCTTAAGATTCGCGGGAACGTCCCCGCGCACTATTCTCAGCGCAAGTCCCTCCGCGATGGCTGTTTTGCCCACGCCCGGCTCTCCTATAAGGCAGGGATTGTTTTTTGTCTTTCGGGAAAGAATGCGGATAACGTTGCGTATCTCGCTGTCACGCCCTATTACGGGGTCGAGCTTGTTCGCGCGCGCCAGTTCAACCAAATCCTGCCCGTACTTGTTCAGCACGTCATATGTTTCCTCGGGATTCTGCGATGTGACGCGGGCGCTGCCGCGTATCTCAGAAATGGCTTTCAGCAAACGGTTCTTTTCAATACCGAAGCTCCTGAAAATACCCGTTATACCGCTGCCCGCCTTTTCAGTCAGTGCCAGCAGCAGGTGCTCTACCGAAACATACTCGTCCTTCATGTGCTGCGCCTGCTTTTCCGCTTCGGTAAAGGTCTTGTCAAGGTCGGGAGAGATCAGTATCTTCCCCGCTTCCCTGCCGCTGCCCGTAACTCTGGGCAGACCCTCGACGAACTTCAGCGCGGCGGTCTTTACCGCTCCCGCGTCAATATTCATTCTGGTGATTATCTGCGGAACAAGTCCGCCCTCATCTGCCAGCAGCGCGTACAGCAAGTGCTCCTGTTCAACGCAGTTGTTCTGATAGCTTATTGACAGATCCTGAGCCTCCTGCACCGCTTCCATTGTCTTTTGTGTGAATTTGTTCGGATTCATATAAAAACCTCCTTGTCAGTTAATTGCATGTCGGATACCCTTTGTTATCGTTCAGATTATGACCGACTGCCGTATTATTTCGTGCGCGTACCCCTCCTCCGCCGCTGCCGCGGCAGCCGAAACATCGGGCAGTTCCGCGAAGAACCGTTTCATTACCCCGTCAAACATAGCCATATAGTCCGCGACCGCCATACCAAGCTCTTCGTCGGATATGCTTTCGGATGGCATACTCAGCGTTCTGGAGAACCGCCCGTTTTCAATGGTGTAGACTATGTTGCGGTTAAGTGATGCCGCAATATACTTCTGCTCCAACGCAGCCCAGCAGCTGAAAAAGCCCGTAAGGTCCTCTATCAGACCCGTGTTGCGTGTGCGGAATGCCACCCGCAGTTCTCCCGCCTTTTTTTCTCCGCGCGAGTAAATCTCCACTGAATACCGTATCGTGGGCTTATATCGGTATTTGAGCGTAGAGCGGCAGGAAAGCGTGCTGCCCGACGACTGCTCTGTCAGGTAAAATTCCCCGTTCATGGAGTTTTGCAGCGCCGCAAGTATATCGCGCAGGCGCATTTCGGGCGTGATGTACGCAACACGCTCCGCCAGCAGCTGATTTATCATTGCCGAACGGCTCAGTCCCGCGCCGCGCGCCATGATATCTACCGCTTCCACCACGCTGTCGGACAACACAAGACTGTAAATGCTCTTATCCGTTTTAACCACTCCCCTCTCCGAATTTGCTGTCCTGTGTTAATAATTGTATCATACTTTTAATAATTTGTCAAGCAATTTTAATAATTTTCTTTACATTTTTTAAACTTGATTTTCCGCACCGTCCGAATTTAGTTATTCAGTTTGGAAATATTCCGTATATTGGAAATTGATTGCTTTGCGTTTTCCCATATTTAATTTTCACACCTATATTTTATCCCTTGTTGGGAATAGTTTGCGAAAAAAATGACTCATCAAATAAAAAACGTAAAATTTCTGTTGATTTTCACGTCAAAATGATGTATAATATATCCAACAGTCTGCCGCGGACAAAGCGGCGGCGAGAAAGGACATCTGATATGAACGTATGGCATGACGTAGCGCCCGAAAGGATCTCCCCCACGGATTTTCTGGCGGTAATAGAGATCGAAAAGGGCAGTAAGAAAAAATACGAGCTTGACAAGCAGACTGGCTTGATAATCCTTGACAGAATACTTTACACCTCCACCCACTATCCCGCCAACTACGGGTTTATCCCCCGCACGCTGGCTGACGACGGCGACCCGCTGGACGTGCTCCTGCTCTGCAACGAGCCGATAAATCCGCTGGTGCTGGTGCAGTGCTATCCCATCGGAGTCATTACCATGCTTGATAACGGCAGAAACGACGAAAAAATAATCGCCATTCCCTTTGAAGACCCGACCTACAATGCTTACCGCGGGATAGAGGCTTTGCCCAGCCATATTTTTGAGGAAATGCGGCATTTCTTCTCGGTATACAAGCAGCTCGAGGGCAAGGAAACCGCTGTCAACGAGGTCATGGGGCAAAAGGCGGCTGTCGACGTTATCCGCCAGTGCATTGATAACTACAATGAAATTTACGGAAACCGCGGCAAGGAAAAATCAGACAAAAAGGACGAAAAGAAATGATCCTTGCAAGCGCTTCACCCCGCCGCCGCGAGCTTCTGGGACTGATAACGGACAATTTTAAGATAATTCCCGCAAAGGGCGAGGAGGATATCCCCGAAGGATCCGCGCCCGAGGACGCTGTGCGGCTTCTTGCAAAGCAAAAGGCGGAGGAAATTTATTCGGAGCACCGCGGCGAGGTGATAATCGCCGCGGACACCGTTGTGGCAATTGACGGTAAAATTCTCGGAAAGCCGAGGGACGAAAAAAACGCCGCAGAAATGCTCGGAGCACTTTCGGGACGGCGGCATTCCGTGTTCACAGGCGTGTGCGTAATCTTTGCGGACGGCAACCGCGAGGTTTTCGCAGAGGAGACCGCCGTGGATTTCTACCCGCTTTCCGAGCGGGAGATCGCGGAATATATCGCTTCGGGAGAGCCTATGGACAAGGCGGGCGCTTACGGTATCCAAGGACGCGGCGCGCTGCTTATCAAAGGCATCGTCGGGGATTATTATAACGTGATGGGGTTGCCTGTGGGCAGGCTTAACGCGGTACTGAAAAGCAGAGGTTCTTTATGAAAAAGTGCAGAAAATGCGGCGGGATATATCCCGATGATATGAAGCTGTGCGGCAATTGCGGCGGACGGCTGAAAGCCCTAAGTGTAAGGGGCGGAACCAAGCCCGAGCCGCAGCAGGAAAACCCCTTGCAGACTTACCCTTATACTCTTACGCGTACACCCTCCAGAGACGCCGCTCCCGAGCACATAAAGGCAAGCACGCCTGTGTGCCCCAACTGCCAAAGCGCCGATATAAAGCGCATTGGAACGATTTCGAGAGCCGTTTCCATTAAGGTGTGGGGCGCGGCAAGCGGAAAGCTCGGCAAAAGTATGGAATGTAAAAGCTGCGGTTACACATGGTAGGAAAGGTCGGCAATGAAAAAATATTTATCCCCCTTGACAAACCGCTCACGTTATGGTAAAATAACAATAATAGTTTTAAATGCGTTGAAGGGAAACAAAACCGCTCCGCACATTTCAGAGAGCCGTTGGCAGGTGGAAAACGGCAGTGCACGCGGATAATAGCTCCTCCCCGAGCAGAATCGCCGAACCAAGCAATTAAGCGGTTACGGGTTCTCCCGTTACAGAGATCAGAGTGGGCATTACGCCAATTAAGAGTGGTATCGTGGAGCCGTGACAAGACTTCATCTCTTTTCGAGATGAAGTCTTTTTTATTGTCGGCGTATAAGCCGGCAGCCGCAAACCGCCCGCTCAGAAAATCAGCGTCCGAAAAATCAAAATTTCGCCCACGCAGGAAATATTTCGCAAACCGCCGTGAAAGCGCAGTTGAGCGCATTGAAACGGAGTTTTTACGGCGGGTTAGCGCAAACGACACAGAGTTTTGCGCTAAATGCTACATAATGCATTAAGCATTAACTATCATATTGCACAAAACCACGCGTCGTTTGCAGCGGTGCGAAAAATGTCAAATTAAAATCAGAAAGGATACACAAATCATGAATTACGATTTTACAGCCATTGAAAGCAAATGGCAGAAGTACTGGCTGGAGCACCGCACGTTCCATGCGGAGAACGACTACTCCAAGCCGAAATTTTATGCGCTGGTAGAGTTCCCCTATCCCAGCGGGCAGGGTCTGCATATCGGACACCCGCGCCCCTATACGGCTATGGATATCGTGGCGAGAAAGCGCAGAATGCAGGGGTACAACGTGCTGTTTCCCATGGGCTACGACGCTTTCGGTCTGCCTACGGAGAATTTCGCTATAAAGAACAAAATACACCCCGCAATTGTTACGGAGAACAATATCAATCGTTTCCGTTCGCAGATGCAGGCGCTGGGTCTGTCGTTTGACTGGGAGAGAGAGGTAAACACCACCGACCCCAAGTACTTCAAGTGGACGCAGTATATCTTTTTGAAGCTGTTCAATGCGGGGCTTGCGTACAAAAAAGAAATGAGCGTGAACTGGTGCACCTCCTGCAAGGTGGTGCTGGCTAACGAGGAGGTTGTGAACGGCGTTTGCGAGCGCTGTGGCGGCGAGGTGGTACACAAGGTAAAGAGCCAGTGGATGCTTAAGATAACCGAGTACGCCCAGCGGCTGCTTGACGACCTCAAGGATGTGGATTATTTTGATAAGATAAAGACCGCGCAGTCCAACTGGATAGGGCGCTCAACAGGCGCGGAGGTGAATTTCACCACCACCGCGGGAGATACTCTTACGGTATACACTACGCGTCCCGACACTCTTTTCGGCGCTACCTATATGGTAATATCACCCGAGCACCCGCTTATCGAAAAGTGGTCGGAGCGCATTTCCAACATGGACGACGTAAGGGCATATCAGGCAGAGGCAGCCAAAAAATCCGACTTTGACCGCACCGAGATGAACAAGGACAAAACGGGCGTAAAGCTGGAGGGAGTAAGAGCGGTAAATCCCGTAAACGGCACGGAGATTCCAATTTTTATCTCCGACTATGTTCTGATGAGCTACGGTACGGGAGCTATCATGGCAGTTCCCGCGCACGATACCCGCGACTGGGAATTCGCCAAGAAATTCGGGCTGCCCATCATTGAGGTCGTAAAGGGCGGCGAGGACGTTCAGAAGGAAGCTTTCACCGACTGCGCGACGGGCGTGCTGACAAACTCCGAATTACTGAACGGGCTTTCGGTGGAGGACGCCAAGATCAAGATAAAGCAGTGGCTCACGGAAAAGGGAATAGGTCACGAAAAGGTGAACTTCAAGCTGCGCGACTGGGTATTCTCCCGCCAGAGGTACTGGGGCGAGCCTATCCCCGTGGTGCACTGCGAAAAGTGCGGCTGGGTGGCTCTGCCCGAAAGCGAGCTGCCGCTGGAGCTTCCCGAAGTGGATAGCTATATGCCCACCGATAACGGCGAAAGCCCCCTCGCGACGCTGGACAGCTTTATCAACACCACCTGCCCACACTGCGGAGGTCCCGCGAAGCGTGAAACGGACACCATGCCCCAGTGGGCGGGATCGAGCTGGTATTTCCTGCGCTACTGCGACCCCACCAACGAAAAGGAGCTTGCGAGCAAAGAGGCGCTTGAATACTGGATGCCCGTTGACTGGTACAACGGCGGCATGGAGCATACCACACTCCATCTGCTGTACAGCCGCTTCTGGCACAAATTCCTTTACGATGAGGGCCTTGTTCCCTGCAAGGAGCCTTATATGAAGCGCACCTCCCACGGAATGATACTCGGAAAAGACCCCAAGAACCCCGGCAAGTTCTGCAAGATGTCCAAATCGATGGGCAACGTTATAAATCCCGACGAGGTCGTTGCGGAATTCGGCGCGGACACGGTAAGACTGTACGAGATGTTTGTCGGAGATTTCGAGAAAGCCGCTCCGTGGCAGGAGAACGGCATTAAGGGCTGCAAACGCTTCCTTGACAGGGTTTGGAATATGTCCGAAAAGCTTAAGGACGGCGAGGAGTATTCCGACAAGCTGCGCAGCTCCATGCATAAGACCGTCAAGAAAGTTACCGAGGATATAGAAACGCTGAAATTCAACACCGCTATCGCCACGATGATGGCTCTGCTGAACGAGGCGGACGAAGCGGGCGGCTTCAACCGCGCGGAATTCAGAACGCTGCTTATCCTGCTGAACCCGTTTGCTCCGCACATCACCGAGGAACTTTTTGAAACGCTTGGCTTCGGTATACTCAACGAGCAGAAGTGGTGCGAATACGACGAGAGCCTTTGCGTGGACAGCACCGTGGAGCTTGCCGTGCAGGTAAACGGCAAGGTCAAGGCGCGCTTTGACGCTCCCGTGGACAGCGACAGCGAAACGCTGGCGGGCATGGCTCTGGAACTGCCCGAAATAAAGGCGCTCATTGATGGCAAGACCATAGTAAAGAAAATCGCCGTGCCCAATAAACTGGTCAATATTGTTGTGAAGTAAATCCACCGCAGCAACGCATCCAAAAGGGGTGGTAAAAATGGACAACTGCGAATTTAAGCTCTTCAATTCAATACCCGCAGAGGCGCAGGAAATCAGAAAAACCGTTTTTGTCAAGGAACAGGGTTTCGCGGACGAGTTTGATGAAACGGATAACAGCGTATCACGTAGTTGCTTTTGTGAACGGTGATGCAGCGGCGACCTGCCGTTTCTTCCGCAACACGGAATCAGAGTATACAATCGGAAGAATAGCCGTACTTAAGCAATACCGAGGAAAAAATCTTGGAAGCCGAATGCTTGAAGCCGCGGAAAAAATTATACTTGAAAACGGCGGGCGCTCCGTTTCACTTCACGCTCAGCTAAGGGCAACGGGATTTTATGAGAAACTGGGCTATTCTTCATTTGGGGAAGCGGATGAGGAACAGGGCTGCCCTCATATCCGAATGCGGAAAGATTTGCCCGGTATCTGACGCAAGAAAAGTTCCGATAGGCTTATACAAGGAGTGAATATTATGAAAAAGATCAAGGCGTTGTTTTTGTCAGCTGTTCTGCTTGCAGGCGGCGCAATGTCCGGCTGCACGGGCGGAGGTGCTGATATACAGGGTG
Organism: uncultured Oscillospiraceae bacterium; assembly: GCA_910587135.1. GTDB lineage: Bacteria > Bacillota > Clostridia > Oscillospirales > Ruminococcaceae > CAG-115. The sequence continues at coordinate 83,306 of CAJULF010000004.1, read as the reverse complement.
AAGTGTCCACTGAGAACAGCACACCGTACCCTCCCGAATCCTCTCCAACGGCGGAGGGTACTGAGCAGACTGCTCCACAATCACCCGAGCAAAGCAGAGAGAGTTTTGATGCGAACCCGGCGACAGAGGAAGCTCCCCCCGTGATAACTCCCATTGACACCGAGCCCGACTACGAATGGGACAAGGTGATAGCGCTCACCTTTGACGACGGACCGAACACCGACACCACCAACGAGGTTCTGGATATTCTGGAGAAGCATCAGGTAGTCGCATCGTTCTTTTTGATAGGAAACAACATAAACGACGAAAGCGCTGAGTCGGTAAAGCGCGCGTACGCTCTCGGCTGTGAGATAAACAATCACAGCAAAAGCCATGACTATATGGATAAGATGTCCGCCGATGACATAAAAGCGGAATACGACTATGTGGACGAAAAGGTGTTTGAGCTGACGGGAGAGCATACGAAATTCTTCCGCCCGCCCTATATCGCGGTAAGCGACGAGATGTGGGAGAATATCGACGTTCCGTTTATTTCGGGAATCGGCTGCAACGACTGGGACGAGAAGGTCACCGTGGAGAAAAGAGTGCAGATGATCCTGAAAAAAGCGGCGGACGGCTGCATTATACTTATGCACGACGCCTCTGGAAACCATATGACGGTAGAGGCGATAGATCAGATTATACCCGAACTTAAAGCGCAGGGCTACAAGTTTGTCACCGTAAGCGAGCTGTTTAAGGAAAAGGGTATTACCCCAACCTCGCAGATGATCTATACTAACGTTACTCAAGAGGGAATGTGGGGCTGACGGTCATAAACCCTGAATGCCCCACATCGTCATACAAAATCGGGCGGTTTTCGCCCGATTCAGCTTGTAGAAAAAGCTTATAAGCCACGCAATGTCGGCGCATAAAATTTCAAAAAGTCGTGCGTTTGCGTTCGCAAACGCACGCGGTATCCGCTAAGCATGCGGAGCGGAACGAAGTGAAGTGGGGTATAATTAGCGGGAATTTTGAAAAATTTTTAAACCCGCTCTTGGTAAACCTTTATATACAGTCCGAATCGAGCGGTTTTCGCTTGATTTTTTCATGGTCGTTACAGTTCGTAGGGGCTTTTATGAACAACACACAAACTCTTGGGAAACAGCCAAATCTTTAAAGGCGCATAAAAGCGATTTGTCCTGACTGTGGAGCAGAAGCTTATTCTGTGTAATACAATTTTTTTGGAGGTATATATGAAAAAGGCGATTGCCCTGACATTTGACGACGGACCGAACACCGTCACCACCCCGCAGGTGCTGGAAAAGCTGAAAAAATACGGCGTCACGGCATCTTTTTTTCTTGTGGGGAACAATATTACCGACGAAAGCGCCGAAATTGCCGAAAAAGCACATAAAGCAGGATGTGAACTGAACAATCACAGTCTTACTCATTCGGTGATGCCCGATTTTTCCGCTGAAGAAATACGGCGCGAAATCAAGATAACCAACGGGAAAATACGTTCGATAACGGGAAAGACCCCGCGCTTTTTCCGTCCGCCATATATCGCGGTAAACGAAACCATGCATGATAACATTGACCTGACATTTATAGCGGGAATAGGCGCGGAGGACTGGATAGACGAGATATCCGCCGAAACACGAGCGGAAAAAATACTTTCGCAGGTGAAAAACGGAGATATCATACTGCTTCACGATATGGAGGGAAATTTTCGGACGGCAGCGGCTTTGGATACGATCATACCGGAGCTTCTGCGGCAGGAGTACCGATTCCTGACGGTTTCGGAGCTTTTTGACGAACACGGAGTTACTCCAAAACGCGGAACTGTGTATACAAATGTGCTGCAAAACACATGACGGCAATATCCCCAAAAAATCGGTCTGAAACTGCCTTGAAACTCACAAAAAGCGCAAATATTCAGCCTTTGCGGTCTTTTTTTTGTTTTCCCTTGACAAACCGCGCCGAATAGGGTATAATATTAAAGATAGATATTATGCGAAAATCAGCGGCTTTTAAGGCGGCACTGAGAGGTCGGCAAGGTTGATTGTTTTCGTTTCGCGGAAGTGTGATAACGTGCGGTTTTCGGTAACCGTGCGGGAAGTACAGGGATTGGTGTGCCATGTATAACGGTATGCGTTCCGCGGGATAAACGCAATTGCAGCCTGCCGCTTTTCACGGCGGGCTTTTTGCTGTGCCGAAAGGGGGAGTGAGAATGATGTGCAATTGCGGCGATTTTGGCTTCAAGGCTGAAATACTTGATGAAAGCGCGATGGCAAGGGCTGTTACCCGAATTTCGTTTGAAATAGTCGAGCGAAATAAGGGTACGGATGGACTTTGTCTTATCGGGCTTTTTTCACGCGGAGCGGTGCTGGCGCAGCGTATCGCGGCGAAAATCGGAGAGGTAGAGGAAGGCGGTGTTTGTGTCGGGCTTCTCGATATAACTCCTTTCAGAGATGACGAGCGGCGGGCGGGCACGGCGGATTTCAGCAAAATCGGCTTTGACATCACCGACAAACGGGTGGTCATAGTAGACGATGTTATATTTACGGGAAGAACGGCACGCGCGGCGATCGACGGTCTGCTCTCACGCGGCCGACCTACGGTCATACAGCTTGCGGCGCTTATCGACAGAGGTCACAGAGAACTTCCCATAAGAGCGGATTATGTCGGAAAAAATCTTCCCACCTCACGTGACGAAACGGTCAAGGTCATGGTTAAGGAACTGGACGGGTGCGATAAAGCAGTAATACTTACGGCTGACAGCGGATGACTCAAATGTTCGTTTTCGGCGGACGGATTTAAAACAGATCGGCAAAAGCAACTTTTAGCAAAAGCAACTTTTACAAAAAGCGGCATAACTCCCACTCATAAATTTTCCGCAACCCGATGGAAAAATGGAGTGCAGCTCTCCAATCTAAGTTATCGCAGGTTCGGCAAAGCCGAAAACGCAGCGACGCGGAAAATTCTTTCAAACAAGGAGGAATAATGGATATTTTATTGAAGAACGGATATGTGGTGGACAGCGCCAACGGATTTGAGGGAAAAAGGGATATTCTGATACGGGAAAGAGCCATTGCCGGCGTAGGGCAGGATATTGCCGCTCCAGAGGGTGCACGGATAATCGACTGCGAGGGAAAGACGGTTATCCCCGGGATATGTGATATGCACGTCCATTTCCGTGACCCCGGTCAGACACATAAAGAGGACATAATAACGGGCGGAAATGCCGCCGCCGCGGGCGGAGTGACCGCTGTGGCGTGTATGCCCAATACCGTGCCGCCGGTAGATAACGCCCAGACGGTAAAATATATTCTGGATAAGGCAAAGGGTTCGAAAGTCAAGGTATATCCTGTTGGCTGTATTACAAAGGGTCTGTCGGGCGATGAGCTGTGCGATTTTGATGAGCTGCGGCGTGCCGGCTGCGTGGCGGTTTCCGACGACGGCAAGCCCGTAAGAAACGCCCGCGTTATGGCGCAGGCTATGGTAAAGGCACATTACGCGGGGCTTAAGGTCATCTCCCACTGTGAGGACCCCGACATAGTGCGCGGCGGTATTATGAACAGCGGCATCGTATCAAAGGAACTGGGAGTTGAGGGAATGAGCCGTATGTCCGAGGACATAAGCACCTCAAGGGAGATAGTTCTCGCAAAGGACCTTGTCATGCCAATTCATATAGCGCATGTATCAACGGCCACATCGATGCAGCTTATACGGGTGGCGGCAAATTACGGAGTAATGGTTACGAGCGAGACTTGTCCGCATTATTTCAGCCTTACCGACGAAGAGCTGCGTAAACGCGACGCGGACTACCGCATGAATCCGCCGCTTCGCACCGGCGAGGACGTGGAGGCTATCACCGAGGGAGTATGCGACGGAACGATAGACTGTATCGTGACCGACCACGCACCCCACACCAAAGAGGAGAAAGCGGATTTCCTGAAAGCGCCCAACGGCGTTGTGGGTCTGGAAACCTCTCTTGCGGCGACGCTTACAGCGCTGTATCATACGGGCAAAATAACTCTTCAGAAGATAGTGACGCTGATGTGCGTCAATCCGAGAACTATTCTCGGTATCCCGGGCGGTTCGCTTGGCGTGGGCGATACGGCGGATATCGCGGTGGTGGATATCAACGAGGAGTGGACGGTAGACCCCGAAAATCTGCACTCAAAATCGCACAACACCTGCTTTAAGGGCAGAACCTTCAAAGGTAAGGTAAAATATACCATTTTGGACGGAAATATAGTGTTTGAGGATAATTGAGGAGGTCGGATATGAAAATAATCGTTCCTTTGGAAAACGGGTTTTTGCCCGAAAAATACTCCAAGCATTCCGAGACAAAAATCGGCGGAAACCCCACCATATCGTTTCCGATAGATATTGAGGGAGTTCCTGATAATGCGGTGAGCCTGGCTCTCGTTTTTGTGGATTTTGACTCGGTGCCCGTATGCGGCTTTGTCTGGATACACTGGACGGCTGCCAATATTCCCGCGAATATAAAGCAGATACCCGAAAACGCAAGCAGATCGGCGGCGCTCGGAATGGTTCAGGGCGCAAACAGCTGCGCTTCTCTCTTTGTGGGCGAAAAGGACGCAAGTGTCACGCGAGGTTATATCGGACCGACTCCGCCCGATAAGGACCACAAATATAAACTTACGGTATACGCTCTTGACTGCGAACCGGAACTGAATGAAGGCTTTTTCCTCAACGAGCTGCTGGATAAGATGGAAGGACACATTTTGGACAAGACCGCGGTGACGATTCCCGCGCACTGTTGATACAGAAAGGATAGATATTATGTCACTGGACAGACTTATTGAAAAAATCGAACAGACCCAGAACCCCACGGTAGCGGGGCTTGATCCCAAGCTGGAATACGTTCCCGAATTTATAAAGGAGCGCTGCTTTGAAAAGTACGGCGAAACGCTTAAGGCGGCGGCAAGGGCGCTGCTGGTGTTCAACAGGGGACTTATCGACGCGCTGTGCGATATCGTTCCCGCGATAAAGCCTCAGGCGGCTTACTATGAGATGTACGGTCCGGCGGGAATGAAAGCGCTCTACAAAACACAGGAGTACGCCCGCGAAAAGGGAATGTACGTCATCACCGACGCTAAGCGGAATGATATCGGCACGACCATGGAAGCGTACGCCGCGGGGCATCTCGGAAAAGTAAGGGTAGGCACGCAGGAGCTTGAGCCGTTCCTCAGCGACGCGCTGACGGTAAACGGCTATTTGGGCACGGACGGCATAAAGCCGCTGCTGAGCGTCTGCCGTGAAAACGACAAGGGCATTTTCGTGCTGGCAAAGACCTCAAATCCCTCTTCGGGTGAGCTTCAGGATAAGACCGTCGACGGTGTGCCGATCTATGAGATAATGGGGCGTATGTGTGAGGAATGGGGCAAGGAGCTTCCGGGAGTATACGGTTACAGCGGCGTAGGCGCGGTAGTCGGCGCGACTTATCCCGAGCAGCTCAAAACACTGCGCAAGGCGCTGCCTCATACCTTTTTCCTTATCCCGGGCTACGGCGCTCAGGGCGCGGGCGCGGCAGATATCGCGGGCGCTTTCGACGAAAAGGGACTTGGCGGTATCGTAAACAGCTCGCGCGGGATCATGTGCGCATATCAGAAGCAGAAGTGCGACGAAAGGAAGTTTGCCGAAGCGGCAAGGCAGGAGGCTATCCGCATGAGGGACGATATAATGGCTCATGTCGGCAAAATCTCCATCTCGCAGGACTGATATGACAAAACGGGAAGCCGCCGAGATAATTGACAGAAACTATGACTGTCTTGAAAAAAGCCTAATATACTCTCTTCATGAGAAATCGAAATTTTCCGAAAAGCGCTTTCGGGAATTTTACGACAGCGTGATGTGCCTTGCCGAGGACGCAAAGGCAAACGGCAGCAGCACGGAAACCGCCATGAAGATAACATGGGTATACCAACATATATTAAAGGAATTTATATATCACTTCGACAAGAACGACTTATCGGTGCTAAAGAAATTCCCGAAAAATTACAACGATTATACAGAGCGGCTGGACTATGCCATGGACGCCTATTTTCGGGGGATATTCGTAAACGATGAGCTTTTTGAGCTAACTTTCAGGAGGAACAAATGATTTTTGAGAACAGCAAGAAAGCAAGCCTTATTCTCGCTGACGGAACGGTTTTTGAGGGAAAGGGCTTCGGCGCGGAGGGCACGGTTATCGGCGAGATAGTGTTCACCACCGCGATGACGGGCTATCAGGAAACGCTTACCGACCCCAGCTACTGCGGGCAGATAGTCACCCAGACCTTTCCGCTTATAGGAAACTACGGTGTGAACGAGATCGACCCCGAATCAAACGGCAGCGTCGTCAGCGGATACATAGTAAGGGAATACTGCGAAGTGCCCTCAAACTTCCGCTGCGAGGGAGAGCTTGACGGATATCTCAAGCGCTATGGGATAATCGGTATTTACGATATAGATACCCGCCGCCTTACCAGAATTATCCGCGAAAGCGGCGTAATGAACGGCGCAATCACCGCGGGGGATTTCGATAAAGAGGAAATTCTGAATAAGATACGCTCCTATACCGTCGGTCGTGTAGTTCCCAAGGTCAGCGTAAAGGAGAAGGAGTTCTTCCCCGCCGAGAACGCAAGATTCAACGTGGTGCTGATGGATTACGGATATAAATTCAATATCCGCAGAGAGCTTGTAAACCGCGGCTGCAATGTGACGGTAATGCCATGCAATTCCTCCGCGGAAGAGATAAAGGCGCTCAATCCCGATGGGATAATGCTGTCCAACGGACCGGGCGATCCAACCGAAAACACCGAGGCTATTGCCGCGCTGCGTGAGCTTATTCCCGCGCAGATACCCACATTCGGGATATGCCTTGGACATCAGCTTCTCGCGCTGGCGAACGGCGCGAAAACCGAAAAGCTCAAATACGGTCACCGCGGCGGAAATCAGCCCGTAAAGGACATAGAGCTTGACAGGACGTTTATAACCTCACAGAATCACGGCTACGCGGTGGTGGCAGACAGCGTTCCGGAGAGCGCTGGCAGGGTCAGCCATATAAACGGCAACGACGGCACCTGCGAGGGGGTTTGCTACACCAACGCCCCCGCGTTCACCGTACAGTTTCACCCCGAGGCGTGCGGAGGTCCCAAGGACACCGCTTACCTGTTTGACCGTTTCATTAAGCTCATGGAGGATTGGAGGATAAAAAACAATGCCGTTAAGAAGTGATATAAAAAAGGTACTGGTAATAGGCTCCGGTCCTATTGTTATCGGTCAGGCTGCCGAGTTCGACTATGCGGGAACCCAGGCTTGCCGCGCCCTTAAGCAGGAGGGTCTGGAGGTCGTTCTGATAAACTCCAACCCCGCCACCATTATGACGGACAAGCATATGGCGGACAAGATATACATCGAGCCGCTTACTTTAGACGTGGTAAAGCGCGTTATCGAGATAGAAAAGCCCGACAGCGTACTGTCAAATCTGGGAGGGCAGACCGCCCTCACGCTGTCCATGCAGCTCGCGGAAAGCGGATTTCTGGCGGAGCACGGCGTAAAGCTGCTCGGCTCAAATCCCGAAACCATACACAAGGCGGAGGACAGGCAGGCTTTCAAGGATACCATGGAGGCTATCGCTCAGCCCTGCATCCCCTCAAAGGTAGTGGAAACCGTCGAGGACGCTATGGATTTTGCCGAAGTGATAGGGTATCCCGTAATAGTACGCCCCGCTTTCACGCTCGGCGGAACAGGCGGCGGTATCGCGGCAAACAAAACCGAGCTTCACGAAATAGCGACGAACGGTCTGCGCCTGTCGCCGATAACGCAGGTGCTTATCGAGAAATGCATCTCGGGCTGGAAAGAGATAGAGTTTGAGGTAATCCGCGACAGCAAGAACAACGTTATCACCGTCTGCTCGATGGAAAACTTCGATCCTGTGGGAGTTCATACGGGCGATTCGATAGTTGTCGCTCCCGCGGTAACTCTCGCGGACAAGGAGTACCAGATGCTCCGCACGGCGGCTATCAATATAATTCAGGAGCTTAAGGTAGAGGGCGGCTGCAACTGCCAGTTCGCGCTGAAGCCCGACAGCTTCGAGTATGCCGTTATCGAGGTAAACCCGAGGGTTTCACGCTCCTCCGCGCTTGCCTCAAAGGCGACGGGATATCCCATAGCCAAGGTAGCGGCGCGTATCGCGGTAGGCTATACTCTCGACGAGATAATAAACCAGGTTACGGGAAAGACCTACGCCTGCTTCGAGCCGGCACTGGACTACCTTGTGGTAAAATTCCCGAAATGGCCCTTTGATAAATTCGTTTACGCGAAAAAGACCCTCGGCACTCAGATGAAGGCGACGGGCGAGATAATGGCGATAGCTCCGAGCTTTGAGGCGGGCATGATAAAAGCCGTGCGCTCGATAGAGCTTGGAATGGACACGCTGACAAAAAAGAGCTTCACGGAGCTTTCCGACGAGGAAGTGCTGAAGAAGCTGGAGGACGTTGATGTTGACCGCTCCTTCTGCGTGTTTGAGGCGCTCAAGCGCGGAATATCCATGGATAAGATACACGAGATAACCATGATAGACAAATGGTTTATCGCAAAGCTCAACAATCTTGTTCAGCTTGAAAAGTGGCTTGCCGAGGGAGAGCTTACGCAGGAGAAGTATGACACCGCGAAAAAGTACTGCTATCTCGACAGTACCATTGAGCATATTTCCGGACAGAAGATCAGGGAGCGCCGCCTTGCCGTATACAAGATGGTCGACACCTGCGCGGCGGAATTTTCCGCAGACACTCCCTATTTCTACAACACCTTTGACCGCGAGAACGAAGCGGCGGAGTTTATAGAGCAGCACCCCACGGGCAGGAAAAAGGTGATTGTTTTCGGCTCAGGACCTATCCGCATAGGGCAGGGAATAGAGTTTGACTACTGCTCCGTTCACTGCGTGTGGACGCTTAAGGAAGAGGGCTGCGAAGCTGTTATCTGCAACAACAACCCCGAAACGGTTTCCACCGACTTTGATACGGGCGACAGGCTGTATTTCGACCCGCTCACCCGCGAGGACGTGGAGGCGCTCATAGCGACCGAAAAACCCTACGGCTGCGTGGTGCAGTTCGGCGGGCAGACCGCTATAAAGCTCACCAAGCACCTTACCGATATGGGTGTGCGTATTCTCGGAACAAGCGCGGCGGATATAGATGCGGCGGAGGACAGAGAGCTGTTTGACGACCTGCTGGAGAAATGCGGTATTCCGCGCCCCAAGGGCGAAACGGTATTCACCGCAGAACAGGCGCTGAAAGCGGCAAATAAGCTGGGTTATCCCGTCCTGCTGCGCCCCTCCTATGTTCTGGGCGGACAGAACATGATAATCGCCCACTGCGACAGCGATGTGGACGAATACATGAAGATAATCACCGCTACCGAGCTTGAAAATCCCGTGCTTATCGACAAATACATGATGGGAACCGAGGTTGAGGTGGACGCTATCTGCGACGGCGAGGACTTCCTTATCCCCGGCATAATGGAGCATATCGAGCGGGCGGGCGTTCACTCGGGCGATTCCATCTCGATATACCCCGCGCGCACCCTTTCGGAGCATATCAAGCGCGTGATAATCGACTACACCGAAAAGCTGGCTAAGGCTCTGCACGTTGTGGGACTGGTAAATATCCAGTATGTCGTTTACAATCACGAGGTTTATGTCATAGAGGTTAACCCCCGCTCCTCAAGAACCGTGCCGTATATAAGCAAGGTCACGGGCGTTCCCATGGTAGACCTCGCCACAAAAATAATTCTCGGCAAAAAGCTTAAGGATATGGGCTACAAGAGCGGTCTGCACCCCGTCGGGGATTATGTTGCGGTCAAGGTTCCCGTGTTCAGCTTTGAGAAGCTGCACGACGTGGATAACCAGCTCGGACCCGAGATGAAATCCACGGGCGAGTGTCTGGGTATCGCAAAGACGTTCAGCGAGGCTCTGTTAAAGGGGCTTATTGCGGCGGGCTACAAGCTGTTTGACAAGGGCGGCGTGCTTATATCCGTAAAGGACAGCGACAAGAACGACGTTATTGAGATAGCCAGCCGCTTTGAGGAACTTGGATTCAAGATATACGCGACGGGAGGCACGGCTTCGGTGCTCAACAGGAACATGATAGCCGCAAACCACGTTTACAGAATAAGCGAAGACAAAGAGCCTAATGTTATCTCCATGCTCGAAAGCGGCGAGATACAGTATGTTATCTCCACGTCGGAAACGGGCAGAAAACCGTCGCTGGACAGCGTGCGTATGCGCAGGAAAGCGGTGGAGCGCTCCATTGCCTGCCTTACCTCGATAGATACCGCCAACGCGCTGCTGGACTGCCTTGAAATGCACAAAACAGTAGACGATATCGAACTGGTGGACATAACAAAAATATAATGACGCGCAATGCGCCCTGCTGAAAATTTACGTTGGGTATTTTGTCAAATTATTTTTTTATTAACAATTTTCTATGTTGCTCGGCTTCGGGCTAAACCTCCGGCGGAAAGAAGGGAACAGCAAGCCCGTCAAAAGCGGGGATTTCCTGCCCGAGTCTGTGGAAAAAGCCTATTTGCCGCGCAATGTCGGCGCATGAAATTTCAAAAAGTGTCGGAATTTGCTTCGCAAATTCCGACCGGTTTACGCAATCGCGCGGAGGTGGTTTGGCGCAATATGCACATGGCTGCTTGTGAAGTTTTGCAGCTGTTTGCGCAAAACCTCGCGCATCAAACGGCGCGTGATTGCGGGAATTTTGAAATTTTTCAGATAAGGAGAATTTATGAAGATCGCTAAATATCCGGTAAAATATAAATACAGGATCGCAAGACTGGTCAGCGATGTCTTCTCGCTGGGGCTGGCTGTACTGATAGTGTCCGTTACGACTTATTTCCTGCAAAGCTATGAAGATATGCTGAAAAGGATCGGCACGGATAATGTGGAAATACTTACAGAGCGGTACAACAGCGGACTGGAATGGCAGCGCTGGCTGGCTTTGATATTCCCCGCGCTCGTTCTGGCGCTTTTTGCGGCTTATATAATTCTCACGCTTAAATCCCACCCGTTTAAGCGGTATAACGTCACGAAGCTGAACGCTCAGGAGTGCTGGAACGTTTACGCGCTGTGCGCTTCGCTCTGCAAAATACCTGCTTTAATGGGAATCTTTGACGTGATGTATATTTTCCATCAGAATATGTTGGGAGTAAACGAAAGCCCTTTCAGTCTGCAGCTTATCCTCGACGCGATAATAATCGCTATAATAATTCGGCTGGGTATGCACAGAATAAGCAGTATAACAGAGCCTGTGGCGGAAACCGAGAAAAAATCGGAGGACACCGTAAAGGTCAGAATAAATCCCGCTCCCCACGCCCGCGGCGCGGAGAAACGGGATAACGGACAGGAGGATAAAAAATGAGCATGTTCTGCGATAAATATACTGTTACGGAGAAGAAAACTCTTGCAAAAGAGATATATTCCGTTACGGTAAAAGCGCCCGAGGTCGTCAAAGCGGCAAAATCGGGGCAGTTTGTCACAATAACCGCGGAGGGATTTTCGCTGCGGCGCCCGATCTCGATATGCGAGATAAACAAAGCCGAGGGCACTCTGCGCCTTGTCTTTGAGGTTCGCGGAAAGGGTACGGAGCAGATTGCCCATGTAAACGCGGGGGATAATCTTGATATCCTCGCGCCGCTTGGCAACGGTTTCCGCATTCCGGACGGAAAACGGGTAATCGTGGTGGGCGGCGGTATCGGAGTGCCTCCGCTTCTGGACGTCGCCAAAAACACGGGGGCGCTCTGCACGGCTATATTGGGGTTCAGAAGCTATGAAAAAATCATTCTGGCGGAAGATTTTAAAGCTTACGGCAGCAATACCATCATATGCACCGATGACGGAAGCGTGGGAGTTCACGGAGTGGTAACACAGCCGCTTGCCGAGGAGCTGAAAAAGGAAGAAGTCGGAGCTGTGCTTGCCTGCGGACCCGAGCCTATGCTGAAAGCGATAGTAAAGCTTTGCCTTGAAAAAGATATTCCCTGCCAGGTATCCATGGAGCAGAGAATGGGCTGCGGTGTGGGCGCGTGCGTGGGCTGCACCTGCGTGCTTGACCGCGGCGGAAAGGACTATTACGCGAGAGTCTGCAAGGACGGACCCGTATTCGACGCTAAGGAGGTAAAGTTTGATGGCTGATTTATCTGTAAAAATCGCGGGCGTGGAGTTCCCCAACCCCGTTATCGCCGCTTCGGGAGCTTACGGAAACGGCGAGTGCTACACCGATCTTTATCCCCTTTCGCGGCTTGGCGGTATCTCCTGCAAGGGCATGACGATAGAGCCGAAAAACGGCAATCTCCCGCCGCGTATCGCGGAAACTCCCTCGGGTATGCTGAACTCCGTGGGCTTGCAGAACATCGGTGTGCACAGCTTTGTGGACTACTACCTTGATGCAGTTAAAGAGGAAGCCAACGTGGTGATCGCCAATATCGCGGGCGCTACTATCGACGACTATGTGGCAGTCGCGGAAACGCTTGACGCTACCAATATCGATATGATAGAGGTGAACATCTCCTGCCCCAATGTCAAGGCGGGGGGAGCTTCATGGGGTATCTCCGCGGAGGGAGCGGCTGCGGTCACCGCGGCTGTACGAAAGGCTACCAAAAAGCCCATCATAATGAAGCTCACTCCGAATGTCACGGATATAACCGAGATCGCGAAAGCGGTAGAAGCGGAGGGTGCTGACTGTATCTCCCTTATAAACACCCTGCTGGGAATGCGCATAAGCATCAACAACCGCCGCCCGATACTCCACAATAATATGGGCGGGCTCAGCGGTCCGGCAATTTTCCCCGTTGCTGTCAGAATGGTGTGGCAGTGCTACGGCGCGGTCAAGATACCGATAATCGGTCTGGGCGGCATATCCACATGGGAGGACGCTGTTGAAATGATGCTTGCCGGCGCTTCCGCGATACAGATGGGTGCGGCAATATTCAAAGACCCTTACGCTCCGCTTAAGGTCATAGACGGATTAGCCGAATATATGGATAAAAACGGCATCAAGAACCTGTCCGAGATAGTCGGTCAGGTGCAGGCATACTGATGTAGAGATGAGATGTCATAAATTGAAGCCGCCGAAAAATTTCGGCGGCTCTTGACATTTATAGAATTATATTGTATAATTTTGGGTAAGAAGCTCCAAAACATAATGACAACATGGAGGTAAATTATATACGACGAATTTGACGAAAAGAATATCGATGAGGAAAAGCGCGAGGCGGAGCGCGCCAAAAGGAAGCAGCACAGGAAAGTCGGGTTTATTATCGGGATTATCGGAGCTGTTCTGGCTGTTGCCGCTGCCGCATTTTTTGCATTTTACGCCATAAGGCAAAGAGAAAAAACGGAGCGATTAGTAAGAAAACCTGTTATCTATCTTTACCCAAGCGAGATAACCGAGATTTCCGTTGAGCTTGATTTTGAGGGGCTGACCGTGACATATCCCGAATATAATAACGGTTGGAATGTCACCGCGTATCCCGACGGAACTATTATAGACGTAAGCGGTGCGGAATACAGCTACCTTTTCTGGGAAGCGGATTCGCAGACCGAGTTTGATTTCAGCGAGGGCTTCTGCGTCAAGGGGAGCGATACCGCGGAATTTCTGCGCCGGGCTCTTGCGGAGCAAGGGTTGACTCCAAGGGAATACAATGAATTTATTGTATACTGGCTTCCGCTTATGCAAGACAATGAGTACAACGTTATCTCTTTCCAGGGTGATTGCTACGAGGAGAGCGCGCCGCTTAACATAGCTCCCGCCCCCGATAATATCAAGCGTGTTTTCATGGCGTATTTTCCAAGCGAAAAAGAAGTGGAGATACCCGAACAGACGTTCTGCGGCTTTGAGCGCGGCGGCTTCACCGTGGTAGAGTGGGGCGGAACGTGTGTTGAATAACTCAAAATTGCTCCCCCGTTTAGGGGAGCAGTCAGTTTGAATATGAAGGTTGACCTAAGACCGTTTATTTAAAAAATTTCAAAATTTCCGCCAGCCATACTCCGTGCTGCTGCGCAGCACTCCGCATGCCTGCCGAAAACCGTACGCATTTGCCGAATGGCAAATGCGTACTTTTTGAAATTTCATGCGCCGACATTGCGTTGTCAATAAGCTTTTTACAAGCTGAATGCTCCCCACAAAAGGGGAGCACCATTTATATTGAATTCTGTTTTCCGGCAGTTATCAATACATTCCGCCCATGCCGCCTGCGGGCATTGCGGGAGCAGCGGGAGCTTCCTCGGGCTTATCCGCAACAAGGGACTCGGTAGTGAGCACCATTGCCGCAACGGAAGCCGCGTTCTGAAGCGCAGAACGTGTAACCTTGGCGGGATCTACGATACCTTTCTTTATCATATCGCCGTAGCTCTCGTTGTAAGCGTCAAAGCCGTAGCCGACAATCTTTTTGCGAACTATGGTATCAATGATAACGGAACCCTCAAGACCCGCGTTAAGCGCGATCTGACGTACAGGCTCCTCCAGTGCGCGGAGAACTATCTTAGCGCCTGTCTTCTCGTCGCCGTCCAGATTCTCGATAACCGCTTCAACAGCAGGCATAGCATTCAGCAGAGCTGTTCCGCCGCCTGCTACGATACCCTCCTCGACGGCAGCCTTTGTTGCCGCGAGAGCGTCCTCGATACGGAGCTTCTTCTCCTTCATCTCCACCTCGGTAGCCGCGCCGACCTTGATAACGCCTACGCCGCCCGCCAGCTTCGCCAGTCTTTCCTGAAGCTTCTCCTTGTCAAACTCGGAGGTGGTGTTCTCGATAGCCGCTCTTATCTCGTTTATGCGACCCTTTATATCAGCGGATTTGCCCGCGCCGTTTACGATAATGGTGTTTTCCTTTGTAACCTTTACCTGCTTAGCGCGTCCGAGCTGAGCTATCTGTGTTTCCTTAAGGTCAAGACCGAGTTCCTCGGTGATAACCTCGCCGCCTGTCAGTATCGCGATATCACGCAGCATTTCCTTGCGCCTGTCGCCGAAGCCGGGAGCCTTTACCGCCACGCAGGAGAATACGCCGCGCAGCTTGTTGAGGATAAGGTTTGTGAGAGCGTCGCCGTCAACGTCCTCCGCAATGATAACCAGCTTCTTGCCGGACTGAACTATCTGCTCAAGCAGGGGAAGGATATCCTGGATAGAGGATATTTTCTTATCGGTGATAAGAATGTAAGCGTCGTCAACGACCGCCTCCATCTTGTCGGTATCGGTTACCATATAGGGGGAGATATAACCGCGGTCAAACTGCATACCCTCTACGACCTCGCTGTATGTGTCGGCAGTCTTGCTCTCCTCAAGGGTGATTACGCCGTCTGCGGTAACCTTATCCATAGCATCAGCGATCAGCTTTCCTACGGTCTCATCACCCGCGGAAACAGTTGCTACTCTCGCGATATCCGCGCTGCCCTGAACCTTCTTGGAGTTCGTTTTGATCTCTTCAACTGCCGCGTCAACAGCCTTCTGCATACCCTTCTTTACTATCATGGGGTTTGCGCCTGCTGCGATATTCTTCATGCCCTCGCGAACCAGAGCCTGCGCCAGCAGCGTAGCCGTGGTAGTTCCGTCGCCCGCCGCGTCGTTGGTCTTGGTAGCAACTTCCTTTACAAGAGCCGCGCCCATATTCTCAAAAGCGTCATCCAGCTCTATCTCCTTAGCTATCGTAACGCCATCGTTTGTGATAAGCGGAGCGCCGTACTTCTTGGACAGCACAACGTTTCTGCCTTTCGGTCCGAGTGTGATCTTGACAGTATCCGCAAGCGTGTCGATTCCCTTCTGAAGCGCCTTGCGGGCTTCCTCGCCGTAAATGATATCCTTAGCCATAAAACTATGTCCTCCTTAGTTACTTTTGTCCCGAATTACTTCTTTGTGGTCTTTTTCTCAGCGGGCTTTTTTGCGGGAGCCTTTGCGTCCGACTCAACAACCGCCAGAATGTCCGACTGCCTGAGGATGGAATACTCAACTCCGTCCACCTTGACCTCATTGCCGGCGTACTTGCTTACAAGCACCCTTTCGCCTACCTTGACATTCATGGTGATCTCCTTGCCGTCCACCATGCCGCCGGGGCCTACCGCCACGATCTCCGCAACGCTGGGCTTTTCCTGTGCGGAAGCTGTGAGGATAATGCCGCTTTTGGTGGTCTCCTCAGCCTCTACCATCTTAATAACTACTCTGTCTGCCAATGGTCTGATTGTCATATATGTTTCCTCCTAAAAAGATTTTTACACGTATCACATTTAGGGAACCGCCGATCAAAGCAAAGCGTCACGTGATCTAACCCGCGAGTCCCTTTGTCCGAACGGGACGATCATGTTTTGATCAGCGCTCTCTTAGCACTCTGTTTTATTGAGTGCTAATTATATTTTACCCTATATTTTAAAAAAATCAAGGGGTTATTGAAACTTTTTGCGCATTTTCGTGAATAATGACGGAATTTTATTCCAAGCACAGCGGCATATTATAACATTTATACAAACAAAATTATATGTTTTACGGGGAATTTTAGAACTCTCAACCCGTAAACCTATGCTTTGGTGATTTTTGCGAAATTCGCCATCAGCTTTTTCTGCCCTGCGGTATCGAAATCTATTGACAGCATAGTGTCGTTGCCCATGCGCTTAGCTTCGGTTACCGTGCCCTCTCCGAAAACATTATGGCGAACCCTGTCGCCCTCCGCGAAAACCTCTCCCGTAACATGAGGGGAAGCGGTAACGGGCTTCTTTGCGGATTCTTCGGCAAAATAGCTCCGTCTTTGCGGCTTCTGCGCTGCAAATCCCTGTCGGAGCGGCTGATCGCCCTGCCGCTCGGTAAGCTCCTCCGGAATTTCCCTTATAAATGTAGACAGCTTGTTTGCTTTGGTCTGCCCGTAAAGCATTCTGTAGGTGGTGTGAGTAACAAAAAGTTTCTTTTTGGCTCTTGTTATCGCGACATAGGCAAGGCGGCGCTCCTCCTCCAGCTCCGACGGCTCGTTAAGGCTCATGTAGCTTGGGAAAACATTATCCTCCGCTGCCACGATAAATACCGTCCCGAATTCCAGACCCTTGGCGCTGTGCATGGTCATAAGCGACACGCGGTCTGTTTCGGCGTCGTAGCTGTCAAGGTCGGACACCAGCGCCACCTGCTCCAGAAAATCGGGCAGCGTTGCCTCGGGATTTTCCTCCAGCAGCTGCATGGCATTGGATTTCAGCTCGTTTATATTTTCCAGACGTGCCGCTCCCTCGTCGCCCTGAGATTTCAGCATCTGAACATAGCCGCTCTTCTCCGCCACCGCTTCGATAAGCTCGTCAAGCCTCGCGTTATCCGCAAGCTCCTCCAACTCGTCGAACAGATTTGCGGCGGCTTTAAGCGCCTTTTCCTTGCGCATAAGCGCGGGCAGGGTATCCGCGCTGCGGCACACGTCAACGGGGCTTGTTCCCAGACCTCTCGCAATATTGACTATCTCATCTACCGTTGCGTCGCCGATACCTCTCTTAGGCTCGTTGATTATTCGGCGGAATCTGACCTCATCGTAAGGATTGTTTATAACCGCTAAATAAGCGATGATATCTCTTATTTCTTTCCGGTCAAAAAAGCGCATTCCCCCCACAACCTTATAGGGGATTCCCGCCCTCGCCAGCGCGTTCTCATACCCTCTTGAAAGCGCGTTGGAGCGATACAGCAGCGCGAAATCGGAATATTTATCCCCCTCCTTGACGCCGTCAAGGATAATATCCGTTATCGCCTTTGCTTCCATAGATTCGCTTGGGTAATTCCTTACCTGTATCTTATCGCCCTCGCCCAGGTCGCTCCAAAGGGTCTTGCCCTTGCGGTGGGAATTGTTTTTGATGACAGCGTTTGCGGCGTTCAGGATATTCTCCGTCGAGCGGTAATTCTGCTCAAGCCGTATTACCTCGCAACTCTGATACTGTTTTTCAAAGCTGAGGATATTCTCGATCGTCGCGCCGCGGAATCGGTAAATAGACTGATCATCATCGCCCACCACGCACAGATTCGACTTATCCCCCGCCAGAAGCGATATAAGACGATACTGTGCAACGTTGGTATCCTGATACTCGTCCACCATTATATACTTATAAAGATTTCGGTAGTGGGACAACACCTCCGGCTGCTGCTCGAACAGCTTTACCGTGAGATATATAATATCGTCGAAATCCAAAGCGTTAGCCGCCGTAAGCGCCGCCTGATATTCCGAATATACCTGAGCGGTCTTTACCTGGATAAGCTCCGCGGACTCCTGCGCGATAGCCGCGTACTCCTTAGGCGATATCATTCGGTCCTTGCAGCGGGAAATATTGTTTTTGAACAGCTTCGGGCTCATGACCTTCTCATCGATATTCAGCCGTTTCAGAACTTCTTTGAGAACCCTTTTCGCGTCGTCGTCATCATATATTGTAAAGCTGCTTCTGAACCCGATATGCTCTATCTCCCTGCGAAGTATTCTCACACAGGCGGAATGGAAGGTAGATGCGTTGATTTTCTCCGCGCCCTCCCCTATCATATCAACAAGCCGCTGTCTAAGCTCTCCCGCCGCCTTGTTCGTAAACGTTATCGCAAGTATGTTCCACGGATTAACGGGCTTGACCGCAACGATTTCCGCCAACCGCCCTGCGTTTTCGGGGGTCTTCTCCATACTCGGAAAGTCCGCAACAAACCGCTCCTGTTCGGGTGTGAGCGCTCTTTCCTCATTATCATTGTACGCGTCACCGAAGCGCATCATATTGGCAATGCGGTTACACAGCACCGTGGTTTTTCCGCTGCCCGCTCCCGCGATAATAAGCACCGCTCCGTTCACCTTAAATATTGCCTTCCGCTGCATTTCATTGGAGCGTGAAAAAAAACTGTCCAGTGCCTTCCTCTTTAAAGTTATGTAATCCAAATTCTGTCCTTTCTTATTTGAAAAATTTTCCCGAACCGTGAGCTCTTGCTTCGCAAGAACTCACTATCCCTCCGCAAAAGCTCCGCTTCGCTGCGCTTTCACGGCGGATTTCGGGAAAATTCCTGCGTGGGCGTTTTGCCGCTCTTTGCTTTACGCGCCTTTGAACGCTCGATTTTTTCGTGGCTCTTTACCGCTTAATCCGCGGAACCGCTCGGAGCATTCTGATTTCTCACCGTTGCGGCTGTACGCGAGTTGTCCTCGTCAAGAACAATAAACGGATTTATCTCATTTCCGATAGCTTGAGGAAGCTCTCCGTTCCAATTATTTATCTTAAGATAATCAATATAATTGGGTGATTTCGCCAACTGTTCCTGAACCACTTCAATAGCATATGCCTCTGCTTCAGCCTTTATTTTCTGGGAATCAGCCTCTGCCTGTGCAGCTATTACCTTCTGCCGCGCTTCTTCCTCGCGCTCTACCGTCTTGTTCTGCATTTTCAGAGCATCCTGCGCCGCAATTACCTTTGCCTGTATAGACTGCTCAAACGCGTCGTCAAAATCAAGATTTTCGATTGCGAACGCCGTTACGACTATCCCGTTCGGCGCAAGAGTGTCCTTAAGAACCTCGTATATCGAATCCTGTATCTCCGAGCGGGACTGTACCAGATCCTCCGCCCTCACCTTTCCTATCTCATTTTTGGATATCTTCGCCACATTTGGCACAAGCAGCTTTGTTTCCACATTATCTATACCCGTGGAGCGTATGATATCCGAAAGCTGCGTGGGGTCGTAGCAGTAATTCAGCTTGAGCGACAGGTTATCCACCGTCTGAGTATCGCTCGTATAGGCGTTGGTCTGTACCGAATATATCTGCTCGCGTATATCCACGGGCTTTATCTCTTCAATAAACGGTATATGGAAATTCAGACCCGCTGAAAGACTGCTGTCCACAATCTTCCCGAACTGGTACTTTACCCCTATATACCCCTCGTCAACCACCGAAAAGCAGTTGAACACCAGAATAACCGCCGCCGCAACGATAACCGCTATCAGCGTTATCTTCACGACATTCGGCTTCTTCTCATCACTTTTGTTAGTTGAAAAATTCTGTGTAGCCATTTGATCTCCTTATCTCAAAAATTTTTCACACAGCGCCGAACAAGTCGGCACTGTCCCGTTGTCTAAGCTCCGCTGTGCTTTGGCAGCATTCTTGCGAAAAATTTTGCTGCGTGGGCGATGCGTTGATGTGTGCTTGCAGCACCTATACTTCTTGATTTTAGCACTGTTCTTTTTCGTACATCGCCAAAGCGTCAGCTGTTCGTCGTCAGCAATTGGGAATACTTGTCCTCTGCGGAGATATGCGGGATTACCGCCCTCCTGCTTATTCCCGCGTTCGCGAATGCCTGAGTAAGCATAAGCTTTATTCTGTTGACCTGGTTGACCTCGGAAGCTCCCGGGTCGAAATCCACCGCTACGATATTGCTCTCCGGGTGCTGACGGCGAAGTTCGCCGATAACTCCCTTGCCCGTTACATGATTCGGCAGACACGCGAAAGGCTGCATACAAACTATATTCGGCACGCCCTCTTCTATAAGCTCCAGCATTTCCGCGGACAGGAACCAGCCCTCCCCCGCTATATTGCCGGGAGAAACTATCGTCTTTACCCTCTCGCGCATTTCAAAAATATCCCCGGGGCTGCCGAATTTCGTGCCCTTTACCGCCTTTCGGTAGCTCCTCTCCATAAACCGTATGGCCTTGATTGCCGCGTTGTCCGCAAACTTTGAAGTACCCGAAATATACAGCAGTTCGCTTTTGGTCACTCCGTGGGAACAGATATAATAGAAAAATCCCATCAAGTCGGGCACGACTACCTCGCAGCCCTCGCTCTCCAAAAGTCCGATAATATCATTATTGGCCACGGGGTGGAATTTAACCAGAATTTCTCCCACAAGACCGACCTTGGGCTTCTGAATATCTTTTACGGGGAACTTTTCAAATTCCTTTACTATATTTCTGACATTGTTGTTAAATTTCTTCAGCGAGAGCGACTGCAGCTCCTCGCGCAGGAAAAGCCGCCATTTCTCATACAGCGCATTTGCGCTTCCCTTAACCTTTTCGTAGGGACGCACCTTGTACAGACAGCGTGAAAGCACGTCGCCGTACACGATACCCATAAAAGCTCTTACAGCCATAGGAACGGTCAGCTTGAAGCCGCTTTGCTTTTCCAGCCCGACAACGTTAAGCGAAATAAGCGGAACATTGCCGAAGCCCGCGTCCTTAAGCGCCTTTTTCAGCATACCCACATAGTTTGTCGCACGGCACGCGCCGCCCGTCTGGGTTATCATGACCGAAGTCTTTTCAACATCATATTTGCCGCTGTTAAGCGCATGTATAAGCTGCCCGACTACCAGTATCGACGGATAGCAGGCGTCGTTGTTTACATACTTCAACCCCTCATCAACCACCGACTTGGAACAGTCGGTAAGGATCACGACGTTATATCCGCTGTGATTGAACGCCGCCTCCAGCATATCGAAATGTATCGGTGCCATCTGCGGGCATAGTATGGTGTGAGTTTCCCGCATTTCCTTTGTGAATTCGGGCTGACGTATATAGCCGATATGCCCGCGCACAGGCTTGTACATATGCCGCTCACGCTCGTCTACTACCGAGATAAGCGAGCGCAGACGTATCCTTGCCGCTCCGAGATTGTTCACCTCGTCTATCTTAAGGCAGGTATAGAGCTTGCCGAAGCTCCGCAGTATTTCCTGCACCTGGTCGGTGGTTATTGCGTCAAGCCCGCAGCCGAAGCTGTTGAGCTGCACCAGCTCCAGGCACTCATGCTTGCCCACAACGTGCGCCGCCGCGTAAAGTCTTGTATGATAAGTCCACTGATCGACTACGCGTATCGGGCGGACCACCTGCTCCATATGCGCCACGCTGTCCTCGGTGAGCACCGCAAAGCCGTACCCTGCTATCATCTCGGGAAGACCGTGGTTAATCTCCGGGTCTACATGGTAGGGTCTGCCCGCGAGAACTATACCGCGCTTTCCGTTTTCCTCCAGGTATTTCAGTGTTTCCTCGCCCTTGCGCCGCATTTCGTCCTTAAAGGCTTCGTCCTCGGCGTACGCCAGCTTCAGCGCGTCATTGATCTCGGTTTTGGTAATATTCATCTCGGGAAGCAGCTTCGAGAACTCCTCAAAAAGGCGCTCCGCCATGCGCTTGCGGTGGAATATCGGCAGGAACGGGTTAAGGAATTTAACATCCTCACGCAGTTCGGGAACGGAGTTTTTGATAACCTCGCTGTATGTAGCCACCACGGGACAGTTATAGTGATTATCGCCGCCGTTTGCGTCCCCCATTTCGTATGGAACAGAGGGATAGAAGATCAGCTTTATACCGCTGTCTATCAGCGCCTGAATATGCCCGTGGGCAAGCTTCGCGGGGTAGCACACCGACTCGGAGGGCATGGTCTCTATACCCTTATCATAGATATCGCGCGAGGATTTCGGAGAGAGCCTTACGCTGAAGCCCAGCCCGCTGAAAAGCTTGTGCCAGAACGGGTAATTCTCATACATTCCCAGCACACGCGGAAATCCGATAACGCCGCGCCTTGCAACGTCGGCGGGCATACTGTCGCGGTCAAAAAGAAGCCGATATTTATACTCATAGAGATTGGGCAGCTTTTCCTCGCCCGAAACATTCCCCGCGCCGCGCTCGCAGCGGTTGTTGCTTATGTAGCGCTTTCCGTCCGGGAATTTTGTTATGGTCAGCAGGCAGTTATTGCTGCACTTTCCGCAGCGCGCGGCGGTTTTCTCAGCCTTGAAGCCCTCCAGCATTTCAGCGGTGGAAATTGTGCTTCCCTTTCCGTCGTCGCGCTCGAGGGATATCAAAGCGCTGCCGTAGGCTCCCATAAGACCCGCCTTATCGGGGCGCACGACTTCCCTGCCGCATATAAGCTCAAAGGCGCGCAGTACGCTGTCGTTCATGAACGTTCCGCCCTGAACTATTATCTTTTCACCCATATCAGAGGTATCGCGCAGTTTTATAACCTTAAACAGCGCGTTTTTCACTACCGAGTAGCTCAATCCCGCGGATATATCCGCAACGGTCGCGCCCTCTTTCTGCGCCTGCTTTACGCGTGAATTCATAAACACCGTGCAGCGCGAACCGAGGTCTACGGGGTTCTGCGCCGTTAGCCCCAGCTTCGCGAAATCCGCCGAGGACATACCGAGTGCATTGGCAAAATTCTCTATAAACGAGCCGCAGCCGCTGGAGCATGCCTCATTCAGCAGAATACTCTCTATCTCGCCGTTTTTGACGCGCATACACTTCATGTCCTGCCCGCCGATATCGAGGATAAATTCCGCGCCGGGCAGCGTTTTATCCGCAGCCTTGTAGTGCGCCATGGTCTCTATCTCACCGAAATCCGCGCCGAGCGCCGCCTTGATCAGGTGCTCGCCGTAGCCCGTGGTGCAGGCTTTCGCGATAAACGCGCCGTCGGGCAGAAGAGAATATATTTCATTCAGAATTTTTATGACGGATTTGAGTGGGTCGCCGCCGTTTCCGTTGTAATAGGAGTAGATAATCTCCGCGTTTTTGTTGAGCAGCACCGCCTTGGTGGTGGTCGAGCCCGCGTCTACACCAAGATAGCACGCGCCCTTATGCTCCTTGATATCCGCGGTGGGGATAACCGCCTTTGCGTGGCGGCGGTTGAACTCCTTCAGCTCCTTTTTGCTGCCGAACAGCGGAGCAAGCCGCTCTACCTCGCGGAGCTGGGTGCTTTCGAGTGAGGACGCTTTCGTTACAAGCTCCGAAATATCCGCTTCCTCGCTTTCCTCGGAAAAAGCACAGCCCATCGCCACAAAAAGATTGGCGTTTTCGGGGAAAATTATGTTTTCGGGAGCAAGTCCGAGGGTTTCTATAAACCTCTCGCGCAGCTCCGAAAGATAGTGCAGCGGACCGCCGAGGAACGCAACGTTTCCGCGGATAGGCTTTCCGCAGGCGAGTCCGCTTATGGTCTGATTAACGACCGACTGGAAGACCGAAGCCGCGACGTCGCTTCTTTTCGCGCCGTCGTTAAGCAGCGGCTGAATGTCGCTTTTCGCGAAAACGCCGCAGCGGGAGGCTATCGGGTAAATGGTGGTGTGCTTTTTGGAGAGCTCGTTGAGCCCCTCTATGTTCGTGTTGAGCAGCGCCGCCATCTGGTCGATGAACGCGCCCGTGCCGCCCGCGCAGCTTCCGTTCATGCGCTGCTCCAGACCGCCCGTGAGATATGTAATCTTCGCGTCCTCACCGCCTAATTCTATCGCGACGTCCGTTTCGGGGATAAGCTGCTTTATGGCGTTAGTTCCCGCGGCAACCTCCTGCACAAACGGAATACCCAGCCACTTGGACACCGAGATTCCCCCCGAGCCAGTCACCGCGATAAGCACGCGCTCGCCCTCGAGCTCCGCGCCGACCTCCGAAATTATGTCGCTTACGGTTTTTCTTATATCCGAAAAATGTCTTTTATAACGGCTGTACAGAAGCTCGTCATTCTCGCCGAGAACCGCTGCTTTTACTGTCGTAGAACCGATGTCAAGACCAACTCTCTTCAAAATATCAAATCCTTTCATAAACAAAAGGCAAAATTTGCCAAACAACGTATGCGCCGTTCGCATACCTTATAATTATAACATATCCAAGCTTAAAAATCAACTGTTATTTTCAGTAATTGTTATCACTTTTTTACGGTATTGCGGGCAATTTGAGCCATATCCTCATATCCTTGCGGGGGAGGGGATTTGTGAAAAGTTCATGAAATAACGCTTGACTTCCGGGCATACCGAATGCAGCTCATTTATAACAACTATCGGTTGAATTTATTCATCGATTTGCAACCAACTATATATTGAACAATGCGAATTATTGTATTATAATTAGGGGGAAAGGAGAGATATTATGGCAAAAATCATTATTGATAAACAGATCGCCGATCTGCGAAGAAAAAAAGGTATCACTCAAGAGCAGCTTGCCGCCGCTATGAATGTATCAAGCCAAGCTGTGTCCAAGTGGGAATCCGGGCTGTGTTGCCCCGACATAAGCCTTTTGCCTGAAATTGCGGTTTTCTTTAACGTAACGGTGGACGAGCTTCTGGGTGTTTGTGCGGTAAAGGATGAGAATATGGCTCTGCTTGCCGAGCATCTTATAGAAATGTCCGCTTTGTCATGGAAAAACGGATTGCTCTCATTGGTTGAATACACTGGGCAGGCAGTACGTTTTCCGTTTTTAAAAACGTCGGTGGAAATAACGATCACAGGGGGGTATGATTACGAAACAGCGCAGAAAACACTTGAAGCGGCGGCAGGAGATGACCTAATATCGCAGCTCATTTCCGATTGTATGTTGATACTTATCAGGGGAGCGCACCCAACTGCAATTATCAAAATACTTGAAAACAGGCTTTCAACTCAAGAGTTCACTTTTTTAAAATTAAAGCGTCCCGATTTCTTTCCGACAAAAGAGGATTTTTATACAAGCATAAAAGGGAAAGAGCCCTTGTTGGGAAACACTGCAATACTTGAAAAATTTCTTACTCATTCAAATGAAATTAAAGGGAAAAAACTATTCTTCTCATTTTCCGACGAGCTTTTTGTCGCGCTGTACGGAGCGTCTGAAAATGTGATAAGAATGCTCACCAACGAGATTGATCAGATATGCGTTTGTGAGTTGGCATGGAATTTTATGCTGGCACCAGTCCTTTCCGAGGAAAAGATCGTTAAATGTCAACAGATTGTTTATAAACAAATCGATACACTTCTTCACAGCGGGAATAACATCTGAAGCAATATATCAAAGCGGACAATAAATACCTTAAAACAAACCGAAAAATCAACTATTATTTTCAGTAATTCCTATCGCTTTTTTACGCCATTGCGGGTAATTTGAGCCATATCCGTGCGGGGGAGGGGGATTTGTGAAAGGTTCATGAAATAACGCTTGTCTTTGTAAATACTATGTGATATAATTGAATTGGTTGATAATGCCAAATATTTTTAGAAAGGAAATCAATATCTATGAAAATAATCAAAAAGCTTACCGCCGCAGCTTTGGCGGCATGTATGGCATTGTCCTTTACGGCGGCGGCACAGACTTCAGAAATCACAACAGTCCCCGATGTATGCGATGATTTTTTCATTGCTAATAACATCAGCGATATTGAAGGCAAAGCAAATGAAAACGGGCCTGTGCACTGGAGCGATGTGCTTGGGTATGGTATTGAAACGGTTCAAAACGAACTTGCGGAAAACCAACCGATTGAGCCTATGATGCATGATGAAAACAGAACAAGTCCGTATGGCGATGAAACTATTGGCACATTTACAAAAGAAGAACTTGAAGAAATGGGCGCATGGGAGATCGGCATGGGCTCATACGAACCGTATACCGGTGAAGAGGCGGAGTTTATTATTGATAGGCTGTTGGAGATAAAAGAGCCCGAGGATTCCATAGCTTTTGATCATGGTGATATTTACCTGGATATAAGATGGCGCGGTAAGACTATTTCGTCAGAGGGTTTTCCGAGTTATATGCCGTATGAAGATACGGGCACTTCTGCAAACCCTTTATCATTAGATCCATATAGCAGAGTGAAAGTATCTCAGATAATAGCATAGACAAATATTTTTATAAAAAAATGTACAAATAACCAACAAATCCCATTGCCGCCAGAGCATGGGATTTGTTGGTTATTTGAAATTCGCTTTAATTGTCTTTTTTTGAAATCACTGGACGCAGTACCCACATCGTGACCGCGCCCAAGCCCAACACAAGCACAACTATCCCCACGCCGATAGGATATTCGGGGGTGCTTGCAGCCTGCTCCTTGTAGTTGATATAATACGGCTCTGTATAGAATGGCAGTATATCGCCCTGCTGAACATAGCCCTCGCAGGCGGCGTATGCTGCAGTAAGGTCGTCCTCGGTCATTTTATGTAGCTTGCAGGATGTGATGGTGGTTTTCCCTTCATAAAGCTCCGTGCCATTGTCGAAATGATCCCTGCACTGCCCTATGCGCATATCCCACGACGGCTGTTCAACAGGCGTGTTTACGCTTACGTATTTCGTGTCGGAATCTTCGTTCGCCGGCAGCGCCGCAACGTAGTATATAGCCTCTCCCTCGCCGAAATCGTATGTGTATTTTCCGATTATCCTTGAAAATCTGCCCTGTACAAGCATGTCGTCCGACAGGCGTTTATAGGATATCTCGTCGAGAAATGTGTAACGCTCGGGTTGGTTTACCGCCGCGTTTATCGTTAGAACCAAGCCCATTATCGTGAGCAGAATACCGCCCGACAGTAATCTGCCCCATTTGAACCTGAACATAAATAATACCCCCTCCGCTATAATCAAAGCTCCCGCTTGAAATGAAACGGGAGCCAATAATGCAGAAGTTATCTCTTCGAGAACTGGGGAGCACGTCTTGCAGCCTTCAAGCCGTACTTCTTTCTTTCCTTCATTCTCGGGTCGCGAGTGAGGAAGCCCGCCTTCTTGAGAACGGGGCGCAGCTCGTCGGAATACTGGAGCAGCGCTCTGGAGATACCGTGACGGATAGCGCCCGCCTGACCGGTAACACCGCCGCCCGCAACTGTGCAGACGATATCGAACTTCTCAACCGTATCGGTAAGAGCGAGAGGCTGACGAACTATCAGCTTAAGGGTGTCCAGACCGAAATAGTCGTCTATTCCTCTGCCGTTGATGGTGATAGTGCCGCTGCCGGGATAAACTCTTACTCTTGCAACGGAGTGCTTTCTTCTGCCTGTTCCGTAGTAGTAGTTAGATTCGTACATATTCAGCCCTCCTTAAAACTTATACTCAACGGGCTTCTGAGCCGCGTTCTTATGCTCCGCACCTGCGTAGCAGCGCAGTCTTGTGAGAGCCTTTCTTCCAATGGTCGTATCAGGCAGCATACCGTTGACCGCCAGCGTCATAGCCTTCTCGGGCTTCTCCGCCATCAGCTTGTCGTAGCCTACCTCCTTAAGGTGACCTATCCAGCCCGTGTGCCATCTGTAAACCTTTTTCTCCAGCTTCTTGCCGGTGAGCACTGCCTTTGAGCAGTTGATGATAATTACATGATCGCCGCAGTCGCAGTGAGGTGCGAAAGTGGGCTTATGCTTGCCTCTGAGCAGGTGAGCAGCCATAGCCGCAACACGACCGAGAGGTCTGCCTGCCGCGTCGAGAATATACCAGCTGCGTTCCATAGTTTCAGCCTTAGGCATATATGTTGACATATTTCTTCCTCCTTATTTGTATTTATCGCCATTTCAAATGGAAATGTCATCACAACATTGATTATTATACACTTTTACCCATACTTTGTCAAGGGCTTTTTCCTTTAAATTTTAAATATATCCCTTATCCTCTGTATTTCTCTCCGATTCCCTGCTTTTTTCTCTCTTTCTCGAATTCCATTTCATTTTTGCGTGAACCACATTTTTCTATGCTTCAACGCATACGAAACGGGTTCGTGCACAGTGTGCCATACCTTACAAAACCGCACTTGACTTTATCAATGGCACATGATATACTTATAGCTAAATTGAGATACAAGGAGAAATGTCAATGAAAGAAATAATTGCCTATGAAATGGTTTTTAAAGGAGTATTAACGTACAGCAATAATATAGACTGCACTCCTTTTCGTGAAGAATATTGGAGTGAATATATGCGGATATACAATGAATGTTTTTACGAAATGAGAAAGGATTTGGAAATTGAGCCAATAAATTTTTACTCTGATTATTCTCAAATCAAGAACAAGGCAAACGACGTCTTTGTTTACCTGCAAAACGGAGTAATTTTCGGAGCCGTTTCCTGTTTCGGTAACGAACTGGACGACTTGATCGTCAGCAAAACATTTCAAAAGCGAGGATACGGGCGGGAACTGCTTGTATGGGGAATAAATCATATTTTAGAGCAAGGATATGACGAGGTTGTTTTACATACCGCCGAATGGAATCGCAATGCAGTAAAGTTATATTTAAAAACAGGATTTGATATCCGAAAAAAAGAAAAGATACGTTAAATTTTTATGCAATCTGTATATAAGCTGAACTAAAGCAGATTATTTATATGAAAGATTATCCCTGCCATTTTTCATCTCCGTGTTTATTTTAGGATTATCCGTGCGCCCAAAGAGATAATCCAGTGAAACGTTAAAATAATCTGCTATTGCCAGCAAGGTTTTATAATCCGCCTCTCGCATTCCGCTCTCATAGCGGCTTATGCTGTTCTGGCTCAGATTCAGTTCTATCGCGAGCCGCATCTGTGAGACTTTCCGCTTTTCCCTAAGCTCTTTCAATCTGAATATGATAATCGCCCCCTTGACAAAACTATACCATAGTGGTATAATTAAATTATCCCGTTTTGGGATAAAAATGCGTTTTTTATCAAGGGGGTACTTAAAATGAAAAATTCAAATACCGATGACGAATCAGCATTTGAATTGATAATCATTCTGGGAGCGATATGCTATTTTTTGTACAAATCACTTTTACACGGTAAGATAATAATCATTATTCTGACCGCATTTAAGGTAAGCTGTTTATGAAGTTGAATCAGCGATATAAAATTTTCAAACATATAAAATCCCGCTCGGACTTTAACTGTCCTTAGCGGGATTTAATTTGTCCGACTTAAGGCAACACCGCACAAAGCCCGCGCTTCGCGCTTTGCACGAATTTGCCTTAAAAACCGGTTCGTTTGGCATCTGTCATATCAGTTTATCCAACTCTGCTTTCAGCTGCCGCTTCATATCCTCCAGCTCCTGCACCGAAGGTCTTGTGCTGTCGGCATACATTACATTCATGGGCAGCCACCATACGGGACCCTTGCCGTTGTTTCCGTATCCGTTAAGGTCACCGTTTTTTCTGGGATATAAATGCCAGTGCAGATGAGCGTCAACCATACCAAGCAGCTCATAATTCATCTTATCCGCACCGAACGCAACGGAAGCCGCTTGAGCGACGAGCGACATCTCCTCAAGAAATTTCATCTTGAAATCCCTGTCAAGCCGGAAAAGCTCGGTTTCGTGGGTCTTGCAGAGAAACAGCGTGAAGCCCTTGAAATACTGATGATCGCCGATAACGGCATAGCCCGTTTCAAGCTCTCTGACAAAATAGGGATTTTCACCGTTTTTTATCATCTCTATTCTATCGCATATAAGGCACATATATTCCTCAGTTAAATCTTGCAGTAGACTACCGCATAATCGAAAGGAGCAACGGTTATTCTGCCGTTTTCTATACCCCTGTCATAGCGGTCGAAAGCTACCTTAAAATCGTAAAACATATCCGTGTATTCGTTCAGTATCTCAAAGCTGCGCCCGCGGGTGGATTTGTTCAGATAGATTATAGCTGCGTCGCGGGTAATCTTATCATACCGCGCGAATACGCACACTTTGTCGTCCACCTCAATAAATTCCATTACTCCCTGTTCAAAAGCGCGTGTGCCCTTACGTATCCTTGAAAGCTGCTTTGTAAACTCAATAAGGTCAAGATTTTCATTCCCCCATGGGTAGCAGCGGCGGTTAAACGGGTCGCGGTAGCCCTCCATGCCCGCTTCATCGCCATAGTATATCGAGGGAACTCCCGGCAGGAAGAACTGAAGCACCATAGCGCACTTCATCAGCGAAACGCCGTACATATACTGTGACCCGTCAAGATAACGCTCGCTCTGCCAGTCCTTGTCATGCCAGCCTACCTCCTCGCCGCCGAAATAGGTGAGAGCACGCTCCGTGTCGTGGGTGGAAAGGAAGTTCATCAGCATATCTATCGCGGGCTTGGGGTAGTGATCCAGGATAGTCATAATGCTCTCCCTGAACGCTTTTCCGTCCGCATACTTGACATATCGGAGAATTGCTTCCTTAAAAGGATAATTCATAACGCTGTCCAGCTGACCGCCGATAAGATAGCGTCTGCGCACACCGTAGCTTTCCTTGTTGGTCGCGTCCTCCCAAACCTCTCCGTAGATAATCTTGTCCTTGCCCATCTTCTTGACAGCCTTGTTGAGATTGTCAAGGAACTCGTCGGGCAGCTCGTCAGCAACGTCCAGACGCCAGCCGCGCGCTCCCGCCTCTATCCATTTTTGCAGTATTCCGCCGTCACCGCAGATATAATTTGTGTACTGCTCGTTGTTTTCGTTAACGTTGGGCAGAGTGGTAATACCCCACCAGCTCTCATAGCGGTCGGGATAACCCGTAAAGCTGTACCACGGAAAATAGGGACTGTTTTTATCTCGGTAAGCGCCCGTATCGCTGCCGTAACGCCCGAATTTGTTAAAGTATACCGAATCCGCACCGGTATGCGAGAATACTCCGTCAAGGATAATGTCTATCCCCATTTCGCCCGCCTTTTGGCAAAGCTCCCTGAAATCTTCCTCCGTACCGAGCATGGGGTCTATTTTTTCGTAATTCGCGGTGTTGTAGCGGTGATTTTCATGCGCCTCAAATATAGGATTAAGATAAATCACAGTAACGCCGAGGCTGTGGATATAGGGCAGCTTCTCAATTATTCCTCGCAGATCTCCGCCGAAATAGTCGTTATTGCGCACCACGCCCTTGTTGTCGGGCTTATAGTAAGGCGTTCCCCACCAGTCCTCGCGGATAACCCTGTCCTCGGGAATATTTTCATGCACCGCGCCGCTCTTCGCAAAGCGGTCGGGGAATATCTGATACATTATCCCGCCGCGTATAAACGAGGGCGTATAAAAATCGGGGTCGAACACCGTAAGCTGGAACAGCTCCTCACCCTCGAAAACTCCCATCGAAGCTCCGCTGCGCTTGATGTAACGGCGGCGCCCGTCCAGTACACAGGTGAAATAGTACTGGTGCATTCCCGTGTTGTTGGGGGTAAACACGCAGGTATAGGTATTGTCCTCTCCGCTCTCGTCCTGAAGCTCAAGCCCTATATACCGCTCCTTATACCCGGGTCGGAACATTACCAGCGTAAGGTCCTGAACCTGTGAGCTTTTGGGTATTCGTACGTTGAAAATACTTGGCTGCCCCTTGCGCAGTGCGCCGAAGGGGTGCTTATAGCTGCTGTCAAAGCAGTCAAACAGAGGTACGCCCATTAATTATCAACTCCTTTTATAAAGAAATGAGAGGCAAGAAAGGCTCTTATCCTGCCCCTTGCCTCTCCGCTCATTTAAATTATTTCAGATTCCAGATATCGCGCGCGTAATCGGTAACGGCTCTGTCAGCAGAGAAGCGTCCCGCGCCCGCAATGTTGTACAGCGACTTTCTGTTCCAGTCCTTGCTGTCGCGGTATACCTCGCTCGCGTAAGCCTGCGTGCCGCGGTAGCTGTCGAAATCAGCCAGCGCCATATAGAAATCCTTGAACTTGATGGAGTTTGCAACCTCCTCAAAGGTAGCGCCGTTTATGCCGTTATACATTCGCTGTATAGCGTCAGCGATAACGGGATTGGAATTGATGTAGCTTTCGGGGTGATAGCCCTTTATACGCAGATCGTTGACCTCATTGGTCCTCATGCCGAAAATAAAGATGTTATCCGTGCCGACAGCCTCGTGTATCTCGACATTGGCGCCGTCATAGGTTCCCAGTGTAAGCGCGCCGTTGAGCATGAGCTTCATGTTGCCCGTTCCCGAAGCCTCGGTTCCTGCAAGGGATATCTGCTCGGAGATCTCAGCCGCGGGCATGAGTATCTCGGAAAGCGTTACACAATAGTCCTCCAGGAATACGACGCTCAGCTTCTCGTTGAGCTTGGGGTTATGCTTTATCTCCTCGCCTATGCACCATATCATCTTGATTATCTGCTTGGCGATATAATACCCGGGGGCAGCCTTTGAAGCAAAGATATAAGTCTTGGGAACAAAGGGAGCGTCGGGATTCTGAATGAGATAGTTATAATCCGCAAGGATATTCAGCGCGTTGAGCTGCTGTCTTTTGTATTCGTGCAGGCGCTTTACCTGAACATCGAATATACTGTCGATATTCAGCTTTGTGCCGGTGGTTTTTTCAACATAATTCGCGAATTTTATCTTATTCTCGTGCTTTATCTGTCCCAGCTTCTCCAGCACAGAGCTGTCGTTTGCAAACACCTCGAACTTCATAAGCTCGCTCGCGTCCTTCTTGAAGCCCTCGCCGATACACTCAGTCAGCAAATCGGTCAGACCGCGGTTGCTCTGGAGCAGCCAGCGGCGGTAAGCGATACCGTTGGTAACGTTCTTGAACTGGTGAGGATTATCCAGTGCCTGAAGCTTGAACACATCGTCCTTGATGATCTGGCTGTGCAGCTTGGAAACGCCGTTTACGCTGTGAGAAGCCGCAACGCAGAGATTTGCCATATGAACCTTGTTGTCCTGTATAATGGACATTCTGGTAACTCTCTCGCTGTCCTGCGTTCTTGCGAAAAGTGCGTCGCAGTAGCGGCGGTTAATCTCGCAGATAATGGTAAACACTCTCGGAAGTATCTTTTCCATAAGATCCTTGTCCCACTTCTCAAGAGCCTCCGCCATAACGGTGTGGTTGGTGTAAGCAAAGGTGTTGGTCACTATATGCCACGCCTGATCCCAGCCGTAACCGCAGTCGTCCAGCAGCACTCTCATAAGCTCGGGAATGGCAAGGGTGGGGTGTGTGTCGTTGATATGGATAGCCACCTTCTCGTGGAAATTGTCAAGCGTGCCGTAAACCTTCATATGGCGCATAACGATATCGCCTATGGAAGCCGCGCACATGAAATACTGCTGTCTTAAACGCAGCGCCTTGCCCTCGGCGTGGTTATCGTTGGGGTAGAGCACCTTGGAAATGGAGTGCGCGATATTGTTTGCACCCAGAGCCTTTGCGTAGTCACCCGTATTGAAGCTGCTCATGTCGAAAGACATATTTTCGGCGCTCCACAGACGCAGCTTTGAAACGCCATTGCTGTCGTAGCCCGAAACGTACATATCATAGGGAACGGCATGTACTGAATTGTAATTGACATGCTCAAGATAATGGTAGTTGTTCTCCCAATATTCGTTTATCTGCCCGTCAAAGCGAACCTCAACCGCCTGGTCGGGAACGGGAACAAGCCACGCGCCGCCGCCGGGAAGCCAGTTATCGGGAAGCTCGGTCTGCCAGCCGTCAACTATTTTCTGTTTGAAGATACCGTACTCATAGCGTATGGAATAGCCTGTTGCGGGATAATCGCAGGTTGCCAGACCGTCCATATAGCAAGCCGCCAGTCTGCCCAGACCGCCGTTGCCGAGACCCGCGTCGGGTTCCTCCTCATAAACTCTGTCCAGCTTTATGCCCATATCCCCGAGAGCCTGCTCAGCCTCGTCCTGCATACCCAGATTGTAGAGGCTGGTCTTGAGCGAGCGCCCCATAAGGAACTCCATCGACAGGTAGTATACCTGCTTTCTTCCGCGGGAGTTGCTCTCGCGCATAGAGTCATGGCGCTTTTCCTTCAAATGATTAACCACAATGCTCGACAAAGCGCGGTATATCTGCGTAATGGACGCATTTTTGGAGTCTGTCCTGAAATCGTATTCCAGGATACCCTCCAGCTGCTTTTTCAGCTCTTCTTTAGTAAACGGTGATTTCATTTAAAATTTTTACCCCTTTCTTGTTTGCGGCGACGGCAAAGTAAGCCGACACATTGCTCCGCCGCCTTTTCCCCGTCGTAATATCAAATCATACACCTTTATTATACCCTATTTTTTCCCAAATTTCAAGGGCTTTTGGCTGTTAAACGACAATTTTTATCGTATTGTCGATTTTCACCAATGGTAAACCACACAATAAAACGAAATCAAGGAAATCGCTGATAAAAGCGAATCGTCCACAGTCAGACCCGCGAGTTTCCTCGTTTGGGCGCGGCAATCGTGTTATAATCGGCGTTTTACTATATATCCTTTTCTACAAAACGCGTATTATAAGGAATGTTTTCCGCGCCGCGCCCACTCTGTCCTTATCCGCCTCTTTGATCGTATCACTGCTTTCTCGCTATGCGATACTCGTCATCGGGGCTGTAATAGGGACAGTTATCGTTTGTGCCGCTCATAAAGCGGTACATCTCGTCCTCGTCCAGATTTACCAGACACACATAACATTCGCAGTCCTCGTCAAAAACATAATTTACGCAATCGTCGCAATTTGACCTCGACATAATATCCTCCTCAGGGTCTGTTCAGCGTCATCCAAAGCGCCGAATACCAAACAGGCTCTTAACCGATAGTGTAAATAAACTCCACCCTGTCGCCCTCCGACAGTACGAATTCACCCGCCGAAACGTCGGGGGACTCTCCGTTGACCTTATAAATCCAGCCGCTCATATCCCCAAAGCCGAACTCGTAAATATGACCTATCCCTCGAACATACACCCCGTATATCGAACCGATATAGTCTACCGCAACCCGCTGCCCGCGGGCGGCGGCGATAAGCGCTTCAAAAGCGGTAGCGCCCTCCTCCGCGTATATCTCGCACTCCGCTATGACCGCTCCGTCCACAGGTATTACCGAAGCGGGATTGATATCCGCATCTATTTTGTCCATTGCCGCAAGCACCGCCGAGCAGTCCGCGCCGACAGTAACCCGCATATCCCCCTCGTATTTCTGTGAATAGTATTCCGAGGGGCTGCGGATATCCAGCAGCCAAACGCCGCCCGCCGCCGCGAAAAGCACTGCCGCAACAGCAAGAGAACTTTTATTGCGTTTAAATATCCCTGCGGCAGCCAAAGCGACTCCCGCCAACGCAAGACACGCGGAAATTATCAGCGTAATGGTAAAGCCGCTCATCTCTGCCGCTTTCGGGGAAAGTATTTCGGCTGAACCGGCGCTTTCCGTCATCGCCGTATCCAAGGATAGCTCCTCTTTTTCCGGGGGAGAAACCGCGGAATGCGTTTCATCATCTCCGACCAAAAAGCCGCACGCGTCAAAAAGACGCTCTCCGCGCCCCCTAAGCCGAAGCGCCGTAATCGCCTGTAACGCCTGTACGGAAGCAGAGCCGTTTACTCCGCCGCCGAGGGTATGTGCAAAGCCGCCCTCCGTACGATACTTTAGCATTGCCGACAAAGCGCGGCTCACACGGCTGTCGCCTATATCATACCCAACGGCGGTAAAGGCTATTATCGCCTGAGCGGCGCTCTCACAGTTTTCAATACCCATGGAGCGGAAGCCGCCGTTTTCAAGCTGCAAGGCCGCAAGGCATTCCACCGCCTCCGCCAGCGCTTCCTTTACCGCGGGAACTTCATCAAGCGGAGCGAGCGCGTATATCGCCGCCGCTGTCACGTCGCAGTCGGCGCCCTCGCCTCGCAAATTGAACCCCCCATCGGGCAGAGCCGACGATATGATATGCTCCGCCAGGCTTTGCCGCGTATTCAGCGCGCCGCTTCCCGCCTCCGTGCCGCTGCAGTTTGCCGCTGTCAGCGCCCATATCCATGCGTTAAGCCCCCGCCTGTCAAGGTCGGCGTTATCATATGCCGCCGCGTATATGAGCTCCTTGGGACATTCGCTGAAGCCCGACAGCGCGACTGCTGCCCTTTGCAGCTCCGTAGGCGGTACAAAGCCCTGCCCCATAAGCTCCGCGGCAGCATTTTGAACATTGCCCACATATTCCGACGCGCCCTGCACGTACTCTCCTCCAAGCCGAGACGCACAATACGCCGCCCAATCGGACTGCCCGAATTCCAGCCCCTCGAAAAATCCGCCGCGCTCTCCCGTCAGATAATCAAACACCGAATCGATGATATCGGAGCATTCCGCTTCCATTTGCACGGTTTCCGCCGCATATGCCGAGGGAGTTGCCCAAAGAAAGCCCAAAGCGGTCTGCACCGCTATGATGACCGCGCAGACCGCCGAGAATTTTATCCTCATCTTGATTTTCTTGAAACCGCTACGGCTCCGCACGCGAGAATTATCACACCAAGCGCAGCGGCAGCGCCCTCAACGCCCGTATCGGGGCTTCCCTTGCTCTCCGAGGGTGCGGAAACGCCCGTCTCTTCATCGTAGGCATTATCGGGAGCAGCCTCTGTGGTTAGCGTGACCTCTCCCATGTCCTCCGACGCCAAAGCGGCATATGCCGCGTCTATCTCGGACTGCGCCGCGCCGTATTCAGCCAGCACGTTCAAAGCTCCCTCCAAAGCGGGATTTTCATTGCCCTTGCCGATAACATCGGCGCATTTCCTTATAAGCTCCGAAGCGTTGACCTGCTCCGTCAGAGCCGCCGCACCGCCCCATTCGCTGTTATCAATGCCCAGATCCGCGCCGTAACCGTACACCGTAAAGCGGAACTCCAACACATCTCCGTCCTGCGGTTCATAATCAACGATACCGACCTGAGTGTATTCGCCGTTGATAAAATAGCTCCAACCGCTTTCTGCGGTGTAGTCGAATGCCGAAAGATAACCCTCGTTATTGCGGTCTGTCATATCGGTACATACCGCCGCTATCGCGGCGGGTATCTCCGCGCCTGTGTCGTCATCAGCGAAGCCCGTAATGTAAGCGCCGTAATCCGACTCCGTGAACACCACTCCGTCCTCTCCGACCGCGCGCTTTACAATATCAACACCCTTGTCCCCCTCATAAAGCGGAACCTTCACAGGCTCAACGGTAAAGCCCTGCCCGACCGTCGACTTGACAGCGGTAAAGCTGACATAGCCTTCCGGCTCGTCCGCTGCTGCCGCGAAAGGCAGCGCAAACGCGGCAAGCGCCGCCGCGGATACTCCCGCGACAATTTTCTTTGCCTTCATTTTCTTATTCCTCCGATAAATGTATTTGCGGCAGCAGGTCTTCCGGCTCGGAATATCCCGCACTGCGCCTGCCTTCCCCAAGACCTCGGTCTCCAGTGACACTATCGACGCAATACAACTTCCTCACGGCAGCGGGGACTGCTGCGGATTTTCACCGCATTCCGAAAAGCACGGGCAACGACCCGTCTTTTCTTTGCCGACCGCATTATGATTATATCACCTTTCCGCTTCTTTGTCAACCCACGAAAGCAATATCGGGAACAGTTCCCTGCTGAACTGTTCCCGAAGCATATGTCAGGCTGAATATAAATGTTGACATAGGGCGAATTTATTTAAATTTGAAATTTTCCGCGACCCGCCTAAGTACGCAACACTCCGCTTCGCTTCGTGTTATGCACTTAGGCTCTCGCGAAAAATTTCCTGTGTCAACGTTGTGTTGCATCAACTTTTTATACAATCTGATATATTAAGGTTGACCTAAATCGGATTATTAAAATATTTCAAAATTTCATACAATAACATTGCGCTGCAATTAAACCTTTTACAAACCGCGGGAACAGTTATACGAAACCGTTCCCGAACTCCTTATATTTCACGGCTTATCCCGCGGCTCAATATTTTCGCAGACTCCGCGCCGCTGCCCGAAGCCCCTATAATATAATCGCCGTGAGAATAGACGGCGGTATCGGGCAACATAAGCGTATCAACATTGCGCAGATCACGGGTAATGCCTACACCCAGCCGCTTCAGGAACGCCTCCTTGCGCACCCACGCCTTTATGAAATCCTCTCCGTCCGAGCATACGAAAAATTCTCTATCGCTCAGAACTCGGGTCTTCACTGCCTCGCTTACTTGTCTGTCCCTTCGCTCGATATCAACGCCGACTTCCTCGCCGGAGAACGCAGCGCATACCGCGCCTTTAGTATGCGACAGCGAAAAATACAGATCGCTTCCCGTTATATAGGGCTTTCCGTGCGCACCTCGTGAAAATTCCACCTCACGCGGAGACAGCCCCGTCCGCTGCCTTATCCCCCACAGAACCAACACTTCCGCCATCAGCGACTCCACCTTCGCCGACTCGTCCCGCTTACGCAGCACGCTTCTGCGGCGGCTCTCCGTAACTTTCGGCAGATAATGCTCCACATCAGAGAAACGAAGCCCGCACGTTTCCAAAAAATAAATTTCCATCATACCTCACCGTAATTCCCGCCGCGCGGCTGTCAAAAGGCTTCTCCGCTTGAGGATTTCCGCGCGGCTTTAAACCGCGGGCTTTTTTTAGTGACAACACGCTCCTCGATACCCTGCGCGGTGCACAGCTTAAGCGTTATCTTACCGCTCTCCACTTTTGGATGGCGCAATATCCGTGCCTCACACGGACTGCACTGCTCACGGGAAAACGCAATAAAACCGAATTTTTCATCCTCATAGGGAGCTTCCCCGCCCTTAAGCCGCTTGTGCAGTCTGCCGCGGGCTATCCGTGCGGTAAAATGACACCAGTCACCCTCCGTTAGCGGACATCCGATGATTTGCGGGCAGGGCGCAGCTATATTTCCGCCAAGCTCTGTTAACAGCTCTCTTGCCTGTTTCAGCTGCGAAAAGCCCGCGGGCGTACCCGGCTCAATTATGACAAGCAGCTTATCTGCCGCCCGCCACAGTTCTTCCAACGCGGCGCGCCGTCCCGCTGCCGTCATCTCGTTAAGGCAGTATGCCGATACCACCAGATCCGCGCGCCGCTTCAAGCCGCTCCCGACATCGCGCTTTATCCAGCGGAAATCCGCGCCGCAGCGCTTTGAAACCTCCGTGCCGAGGTCTATCATACCCTGCTCGCGCTCCACGCAGGTTATATCGCCGCAGCCCGTCAGAAAATATGCCGCAAGGCTCGCCGCACCCGTTCCCGCGCCAACGTCGAGCACCGAAGCTATATCTCCCGTAAAATGGCTCAACGTCAGCTCCAGAGCCTTCGCCGCCGCCCCGAAGGTAGCGGGCATACGCACAGCCGCATAAGCAAGAACATCAAGACTTCCGTTTAGAAGCGGCTTTCCGCCGCCGCTTTCGCCGCGGTAGCGCTCCGACAGAAGCTCCGCAGCCCTCGGCAGCCCGTCACGCTTTGCCGCAAGCTCCTCCACATACTCCCGTATCTCATAGGGAAATTCCATTTTATTCCTCTTTCATATCACACATACTGCTCTGCGCGAGTAGATAAAATAATATTCAGCTTGAATATAAAGGTTGACCTAATGGGGATTATTTTAAAAATTTCAAAATTTACGCCGGTCATACTCCGCATGTCCGACGAAAATCGTGCAAATTGCCAAATGGCAAATTTGAACTTTTTGAAATTTGATGCGCCGACATTGTGCAGCATTTTAGCCTTTTTATAGCCTGTTTAGTATCTCGGCGTGCGCAGATTGCGCAGCGAATTTTTCGTCAGACGACGGCAAATTTTCGCCGAAATACTGTATGTATTTCAAGAAAATTTGCTTAAGTATGACGGAAAATCAGCAAGCAAGATGCGTGCGATGAGATACTAAACAGGCTCTTACACGCTGAAATAATTATTATAAATCTCCTTGGCGACAAATTTCCCCTGAAGCTGCTGCCCGTTTGCCTTAGGGTGCAGCCCGTCAATCAGATATCTGCCCTCGCCGCCGTTTGTCTCGAATTTCTCGCATATACCGCAGCCGCCGTAGCAGTCTATCATCTGAACCGAAAGCTCACGGCAGACAGCACTCATATTCTCTATTATAACGCGGTTTTTGTCGTTATGCGCGGGATTTCCCGACTGAATAGGCGTCATTACGAAAACACGGCATTCGGGGAATTTCTCCATTATTGTCTGTATGCACCAGCGCATTGCGCCCGCTTCCGTAAAAAGATCAGCGTCCTCCGCGCTTTTTCCCTCAAGCGCCGCTTCCGCGCTGCCCACGCACTCCGCCGCGTCGTTTGTTCCGTAGGCGAACACAAAAATATCGGGCGCGGGGAACTCTCCGCTTTCAACCTCCGCGAGGAATTTCCTGATATGTACAACCGCGCAGTTATTCATGCGCTTTTGAAGCTCATCCGCATCCTCCGTAGGCTCCCAGCCCGCGCTTATTCCCGCAAAATCGGGCGAACCGTACTCCTGTGTGGTGAGTACCCTGCCGCCGCACTCCACACTTCTCTTATACCACACCGAGCTTCCCACCGCCGAATTGTGGTGACTTTTCATATTCAGCGCTTTGTACACATGAAAGCTCCACTGTTCGCCCTGTGTTATACTGTCGCCCGACACGCCCAGATTCAATTCATTAAATTTTTTCATAATCAGCCGCTCCGTTTTTCGTTTTCTTAGAACTTGTTCTAATTTACTGCGCGGATATCCCGCATAATAATATTGTAATACATAATCGTCTTTTTGTAAAGGGGTTTGCGCGAAAAGATTTCACTTTTCCGCCCGTAACCCGCTCAAATCAAACTCGGGGGTATACTCCTCTTTCGCGGAGCTTTTCTCCTGCATATAACCCCGCAGTCCCGCCGCGAGTACGGCATCCAGCGCCTTTCGGTACTCAAACGTGGTAACGCGCCTGTTCAGCTTTGCAAAAGCACTGTCGGTCCTGACTCTGCCAAATGGCGTATACTGGCTCATAAGGCTGAACAGTATCCTGTCACCGAAGCGCTCGCCAATGCGCCTTATAACCTCCATGCTGTCCCTGTAAAGCGTAGGCAGAACCAGATGGCGCACGACAGTTCCTTTCAGCAGCACCGCGTCGGGAAGCGGCTCGGCTTGTCCGACAGAGCCGTATCCATCAAAAACGGGAGCGCCCGTCTGCCTTACCATCTCCCCGACCGCCGCCGCAGCCGTTTCAAAATAATTCGGAGCGTTGGAAAGCCTTACGGCGATCTCCTCCGAATAATACTTTACATCGGGAAGATAAACGTCCACGTATCCCTCAAGCATTCTGAGCGTTTCCACCCGCTCATAACCGCCGCTGTTATATACAACGGGGATTCTTAGCCGTTCCTTTGTCATGTCCAGCGCCTTGATTATCTGCGGCACAAAATGAGTGGGATTCACAAGATTGATATTATGCGCGCCCTGCTCCTCAAGCTCCAAAAAAATCTCCGACAATCTCTTTACGGTTATCTCCTCGCCATATCCTCCGCTTACCGAGTAATTCTGGCAGTAAGCACATCTCATAACGCACCCCGAGAAAAACACCGTTCCGCTTCCGCGGGTTCCCGAAATACAAGGCTCCTCCCAATAATGAAGCGCGGCGCGCGCCGCCGTCAAATTATCGCTCATTCCGCAGTATCCGCGGTTGCCCCGCGCCCTGTCGACCCCGCACCTGCGCGGGCATAATTCACATCGCATATACTCTCCCGATGTAATAATTTACGCCGCCTGCCTATGAAAATGCCGTAATATCAGCGTGTATATAAAGGTTGACCTAAGGCTAATTATTAAAAAAAATTCCAAATTCCCGCAAGCACGAGCCGTTCACTTCACTCACTCCGCGCGATTGCGGGAACCGTTCGGAACTTGCTTCGCAAATTCTGACACTTTTTGAAATTTCATGTGCCGACATTTCGCTGCCAATAGACTTTTTCTTCAAGCTGATATAATATTGAATTTTAAGGCGGCACAACTAATACTTATTCCCATTAGAAAGTGTACAAAAAATCGAGCAAATACTCCGATATATGGTTTTTGCGAAGATTTTTTGTGTACACTTTCAATGAGGAATTAATATAATACATATCACAACAGCTTTCAGAGGCTGCCCGAACACGAACAACCTCCGATCGCCTATAATGAAAGAATATAGGTCTACCCCACCACTTGTACCGTGCCGCGCTCCAGCGTATACACCGGTGTCAGCACTCCGTCGTCGTTATACGCTATCTCAACCGTCAGATACATAACGCCGCCGTCCACCGAGGTGAAATCAAAGGGGCTGACCGCAACCACATCATAAGTATATGCCAGCGAAAGCGATGCGGTAAGCTCATCGGTTTCGGTGAACACAAGACGGAAGCTGTCACAATCCTTGAAAGCGAATGCCGCGCCCGTTCCGTTATCGGTAATTATCGGGTCAACAACCTCTCTTCGTGTCTGGAACTCGATCTCTCCGTTCTTGCTCTCAACAAGCGGATAAACATTCTGAGCCGCTACAACAGCTCCGTTGGTAATACCCGCCGCAAGCCCCATATTCCTGTAAACATATTCCGTTTCCGCAGGCTCGCCGTTGTCCTTGAGCCCGTTATACACACTGCCCGTAAGCACATAGGTGGATTCGTCTATCTGCTGCAGGTCAAGCGCGAACACAGGCGCGTATATTATGTCCTGATATGTTGCGAGTATCCGCGTCAGCTCGTCCACGGGAACGCTGTCCTCAACGGTGCTGCTCATGGTCGTCACTATCTCACCTAACACCTCATCGGCGCTAAGGTCGGTGGTATATATCCGCGTTATGTAATTGCGGGACGAATCCTGACTTGAGATGTCACCGCAGTATATCATCTGCTCGGTGTTCAGCACCAGTATCAGATATCCCACCAGTGCCGCAGCAAGCAGTACGACCAAAATTATTCCTATAACTAATCTCATAATATCCCCCTTCGGCGCGGCGTTGCTTCGCCGCTCCTTTCTTTAAAGACAATATAAATTAGT
This sequence comes from uncultured Oscillospiraceae bacterium, assembly GCA_910587135.1. Taxonomy (GTDB): domain Bacteria; phylum Bacillota; class Clostridia; order Oscillospirales; family Ruminococcaceae; genus CAG-115. The sequence continues at coordinate 40,023 of CAJULF010000004.1, read as the reverse complement.
GTCCCAGTCGGGCACATACGGATGATGACGCATAAACATACGATATTTTTTGTTCATTTCGTAAATTTTCAGCGGAATCGCGAACATATCCTCGTTTCGGTGATACAGCGCCACATTCAGTTTGGGATGGCAGCGGGCGATCGTTTCCCTGCTGCCCTCAACAGCCTGTATCTCGCTGCCCTCAACATCATATTTGATATAGGTAGCGTCCCCACCGCAAAGCATCGTGTCAAGCTTCATCATCTTTATCTCGCGGAACCTCGCGGGATTGTAGTCCGAACCCGCCTCCGGAACAGCCCGCGAGCTTCTGCCCGCCCTGAGGCTGAACATCATCGACGTGTCCTCGTTCCATGCGCCCACATTGTACGCCTCCAGCATTGCAGAGCCTATCATGTAAAGCCTTCTTTTCAGCTTATGATAGTTTTTCATGTCCGGCTCCATCGCGTACATCTTTTTGAACTGCATCGAGGTTTCGTTTAGGAACTCCACCAGTGTATCCCCGTTATAAGCGCCAAGGTCGGCGTAAATCTCCTCCACGCCTATCCCCAACAGCTCGAATTTCTCCTCGGACGGAGTTTCGCAGCCGCGCAGATAATCAAGCCTGCCGCTTATTTTATATCGTATCACCGACTCGAACACTTTTCTTGACTGCTCGTCCTCAAGAAGTCCGTACACCTGCTTAAACTCGCTTTTGTGCTCTCTCGCGTATTCGGGGGTAAACAATCCCTCGCCCACAACGGGAACGTTTGGAGCGTAAAGCTCATGCCGCTGAGCTATATCGTATATCTGCTCCAGCACGTCGGGCAGCTGAGTTCCGAAACACAGCAGTATCAGAAAGTCATCGCCGTAAAGCTCCTCTATCTCGGAGAGATTTTTCACGCGGAAGCCGAGAAAGCTGTGCCCACGCACAAATCCGTCGCTTGCCATAACATCCGCGACCTCCGCGCCGATTTCGTCCAAAACGGACTTTATCTTCTCGGCACCGTCACCCATTCCGTATAATACGATTTTCTTTTTGGTCTGCTTCAGATAGTCCCACAGACCGCTTTGGATATCATCAATAAAAAATCCCATCATTACCTCTCACTGAACCAAAGACAATATCAGAATTCAATTTGCATCCACGGGCTTTCATCATCTTGTAAAAGCCCCTCTGCAATAGCCATGATGCCGTTGAGCGACATATTGCTTCCCGACCACATTGCCCTGCCGATAATATAACCGCAGGCAAATTCCTTCCATGAACCATATTGCTTATTGCTCGCAATATGCGCATTATTTATGTAGCTCCAAGCGTTTTCCTCGGATATATATCCCGCTTCACAGCAGCAGCGGGCTACCGTAACCATACGTCCCATATCCCAAGCGGCAATTGAACAATTCGCCAGAGCGCTCTTTTGACTTAAAAAATTCTCTTCAACAAGCTCGTCCAGGGTATCTTCCAGATTGGAAATATATTCGTTGATCCGCTCCTTTTCCCGTGACTCAGGCACGCTGCCGTCAATGCCCGTTGCTTTACCGGAAACCAAACCCTTTATGATGTCAAAATACACCCTGTGCCCTTTCTCCAAGAGCCAATCCAAGGTATCGACTGCCGAAAAGCTATCTGTTATGCCACAATAATTTTCCGGATTTTCTTTGATTTCTGAAATATCAGCTCCCGTTTTCATGCTGTCACAAAAATACCCTGTCTGCTCCGCGTTTATCGCCCCTATATTTATTGCGGCAAGCTGCCCATCAGTCAAATTCTGTGAAACCGGATTTTTCTTGTATTCCTCACTGTTAAACAAATTAGTCAGCATATCGAAAAGTCCCATCTTACGCCTCCCCGCCTAAAGCATTTTTATCCGCTCCGCGTCTTTTACACATTCCACGAAAACATCGGATATCTTCTCACCGTTAAGACCGTATTTCTCGGCAAATTTATCCACTATATCCCAGTTTCCCTTTTCATAATTGTAAGCCATCTCGAACACGTCGCTGTAAACGCCGCCCTTGCGCATAAGTCCGTTTTTGATCTCCTCTGTCAGCGGGAATTCCTCAAGCGTCTGCTCAAGCTCCTTTTCGCCGCTGTATGTGATCATCGACAGCAGACCCATTAAATAAAAGGCTTCTCCCTCCGACTCAACCGATGGGATTAGCTGCGACAGTGCACGGCAAAATTTCGCCGTAAGCACCGACAGCCGCATAATCTCAACATTGTCGTTCTGCGTTATTCGCTGCATTCCCATCAGATAGACCCACTCGCGCAGGTAATCAAGCCCAAGTATAACCAGCGCCTGACTTATGGAGCTGACCCTGTTTCTGACACCGAAGTACACCGAATTGATAAGTCTGAGCAGACGCTGACACATGGCGGTATCCCGTGAGATGACCTCCACTATTTCCGCGATTTCCGGTTCGGGCTGCGACACAAGCTGCATCACCTGCATAAAATTTATTGGCAGCGGCTGAATACTGGTGCGCGACATTATCGTCGGTTTCGCGAAAAAATAACCTTGGGTAAAGGTGCAGCCCAACCGCTTGGCGTACTCATACTCCTCGCGGTTCTCAATTTTCTCAGCAAGCATCAGCTTGTTGCAGTAGCGGCAGATATAAGCTGTCTCCTCTATTGATTTCTGCGACGTTCTGAAATCTATCTTTACAAGGTCTCCCATCTGAAACAGCTCGCTGTAAGCGTTTTCGTATTCAAAATCGTCCAGCGCGATCATATATCCGCGTTCCTTAAGCTCCTGACAGGCGTTCAGGATATCCTCATCCATCATTTGATTTTCAAGCACCTCAACCACCAGAATATCGGGTGATATCATATGAGGAACTCCGTGTTTAAGCAGATTTCCGGTAAAATTTATAAACGCGCGGGCATTTCCGATTATATTGCGTACATCAAGTCCGAAAAAGGCATTGGTGACCACGTCGGCGGTCGATTCATCGCCGCTTACGCCCGTATAGCAGTTATCCTTGGCGTTGCTCCTGTAAAGAAGCTCATAGGCATACACCTTGTCATCCTCTCCGAAAATAGGCTGACGCGCCATATAAACATCCATACTCTCACACCCCTTAAACCGGAATTTGCTTCACACGCCTGATCCCCGAAACGATATCATGACGCCGTAACACATCTGCACGACCGCCGCGTTTCAAGCGTATATTCTTAACAATAATTATACAATAAAATGCGCTTTTTTGCAAGCGTTTTAGTAAAAAAAGAAAATCGCAAATTTTTTTGTGAATATTTAACAAAATAAGCCTTTAAACTTTGTATGGGGTTATCAGAGATAAATTTTATTGAATTGCGCGGCAAAAAAGCTTTTTCTACAATCTGAGGCTTTTTCTAAAAGCTTATTTGCCACGCAATGTCGGCGCATGAAATTTAAAAAGTGTCGGAATTTGCTACGCAAATTCTGACCGGTTTCCGCAATCGCGCGGAGTGAGCGCAGCGAACGGCGCGTGATTGCGGAAATTTTGAAATTTTTTAATATAATCAACCTTTATATACAATCTAATGCCGCCCCGAAAGGCGGCATTTAATGTTAAAGATTTTTATTGAGCGACTGACCCGTGGCTCTGCCGACAACCGCGCTGTTGTAATAGCCGATTTTCTGCTTGGTCTGCCGCAGCTGCTCAAGCTCTTTTCGGGAGTCCTGATGCTGATTTCTGAACTGCTCGGAAATGACCCTGTCCTTATCCAGTATGCGCTGCTTCGCAACAGCAATGTTGCTCTGAAGCCGCTGCACCCTTCTGTGTGGGTCATCCAGCACCACCGAAACATAGCTGCCTCTTACAAGGTTTTTCAGCAGATCGCGCTCCTCACCCATTTCAAACTCGACCGCTCCGTCCAGATCGTCTTTGAGCATATCAAGCGTTTCAATAAGCTCGTTGCGCGCTATCAAACCACGCTGAAGCGTTTCAAGGTCGGCGTTTACCATGGTGTCCGTTTCCTTTTCGTATGTCTGAAGCGTCTGCAAAATCTGCTCCATTATCTCAATTACTCTATCGCAGCCGTACAGCTCTGCCATAGTAAATCCCCCCTTACACCTGCTGATCTTAGGTATTTTTTATATTATATAAGCTTCCGATAAATATGTTACCGTTTTTGCCGAATACTCCCCAAAAGGAAACGCCCCCCAAAATCCTGTCCGCCGCCTTTATAAAGGTGACAAACGAGCTATTTTTTGCCCTTTTCCTGCGCCTCTATCTCCTCTTTAGTCATCTGGCTTATCTGTGTAAAAGCGTCGCGCAGATCGGCTATCATGGGGATTATCTTTTTGATTTCGGTGCAGTCTTTATGAATATTGGCGTTTATCATTTCCTTGTAGAAGAAAACATAAAGCTGTTCAAGATTATTGGAAATAGGGATAGACATATCCAGTGACTCCCGAAGCGCTGAGATGCACTCCTGAGCCTTAAGGAAAGCCTCATTTGCCTTGGCGTTGTCCTTCTTTTCCTCAACACAGCTTACACCGATGGCAAGCTGACGCTCGATTTCCGCATAGAGCTTTATGACAACCTCAACTGGGGTCATAGTGGAAACGGAGGACTTTTTATATGCCGAATAGGGATTTACCATAACTCTCCCTCTCCTTCCTCCGATTATCAGTTAGATCCGGTTCCCAGATAGCTTGCAAGGTAGTTGCTCTGAGAGTTGAGATCGGACATAGCGGATTCCAGATTTGTGAATACCTTCCACCAGTATTCCTCTTTGGCGGTATACTTCTCCTGTAATTGCTTGATGCGGTTTGAAATGGACTGCATCTCGTTGTACATGGTATTCTTGGTGGCGGTAAGACCCGTCGCGAGACCGGCCTTGCGCACAAGCGAGCCGGGGTTTTGGCTGTTTGTTCTTACAGCGTTGTCGAAAACGGTGTTCACCTTCTGCATAATGCCGTTTTCGCTGTCGGTGAACAGCTTTTCAATTGCCTCGGGATTTTTCTCGAAGGCAGCATCAAAGGCGTCCTCATCAATTTCAAGCTTGCCATGAGCCGCATAATCGGACGAGGTCTTGATTCCCATATTAAACAAACCGAAGCGCGTTCCGTCGTCCAGCGTTACGCTGTTGTAAAGCGCTGTGCGTATCTGGGACATAACGCCGGAAATAGTGGAATCATTATAGATTACGCCCGCTTTTGCGGCTTCCTCCCACTTTTCGATCTGCTCGGTGGTCATCGCCTCTTTTTCCTCATCGGTAAGAGGCTCATAGTAATTGTCCTTGCTGTCCTTCTTACGCGCAGTTCCGATATGCTTGTATACGTCGTCGATAAGCTGATTGTAATCATTGACAAAATCCTTGATGGACTGCTTTACGTCGTCATAGCTCTTTTCTATGCCTACGTTATACACCTCGCCCAGTGCAACGGTTTCGTCAAAGCTGAATGTAGTTCCGTCAACGGTAAAATCATTGGAGTTGTGATAGATCTCCTCACCGTTTATATTGATTATCGCGTTCTGACCTGCTGTGAAGCCTACGGTATCCCCGTTGTCGTCTGTAAGACCGAGCGCCTTGGTGATATCGTTGCCCTCAATGTTGATAGTTCCGCCGTTTCCAAGATCGTTAGCGGTTATCTCGAATTTATTCGAGAGATTGGAGAATGTCAGGGTAACTCCCGCTCCGCTCTTTTTCACGGCAGTAATAAGATCGTTTATAGTACCGTCTCTGTCAACGCTTATCTCCTTGCCGTTGATCTTGAAGGTAAATTCGCCCTCCTCGCCATTGCCGGTAATTCCCATTTCGGAGAGCTTGGTAGAGCCGTTGTATTTATTGGAAGCCCTGCCCTTTGTCAGGCTGAGCGTACCGCCGGATGTAGCCGTTACCGCCAAATCTATATTCTTGCCGTCCTTGGTAGCGGTCATGTAGGACTTGTCAATATTGAAAGTGATTCCCTCGGATTTGAATTCGGCGTTCGCCTTAAGAACTATCTGATTGGAGTTGTAGTCCTTAGCGGCCTGTGTGCTGGTATAGGCGAATTTATCCAGCTCCTCCTGCGAGACCTTATCCGCGCTTGTGAGATTCTTCTCTTTCCTGTAAGCTTCAAGCTTAAGATTGTTATACAAGGCAAGAATAGACTCGTTGCCCGCTTCGTCCTTACTGTCGAAGAAAGTTGAAGCAAGTCCGTTGAAAGACACGCTCTTTGTAATGCCGTCAACCTCAATGGCAATGGTGTTTACACCCGTAACAGCGCTCTGCGCCGCAATTGCCACCTTGCTTGCCGGCTGCGCCAGACCGAAGTTGCCGGTTTTTTCGGTAATGGAGGCGATCGCATTTCCGCCGATGTCAAACTCGATTTTTCCGTCGGCGTTCAGCTTGCTCTGGATAAACCATTCCTTACCGTCAGCGTCCACCGCGCCCTGAACACCCGCGCCGCTCTTTCCGGAATATCCGAAATCATCCTGAAGCGACTTGTTGAGAGCGTCAACCGTGTCCGCCCTGAATTTATCCATATCTATTTTGCCATCGGTTTCCTCCGCGGATACCTCAAAGGAAACGGTTTTGGTAACGCTGCCCACCTGAACGTCCAGTTCAAAGTTATACTTTCTTGTTACCGTTCCGTCGTCGGCAGTTTCGGTCGTGTACTCGGAGGTGTCCGCTGCCTTTGTAAGGTCAAGCGAGAAAGCGTCCGATTTGAGGACTGACCCCTCTGCCTTAGCCGCGGTAGCAAGCTGATTGACGCTTACCTTATAGTCCCCACTGAGAGAAGACGATGTGGTGGTAACCTTAAGACCCATAGCTTCCTTGCCGCTTTTGGTGTTGGTAATGGTGCTGCTGAACTGGTTGAACCTGGTCGGGCTCATCAGATAGCTGTTCTTGTTAAGAATATTGAAGTACTTATTCTTGAAAGAAGTCAGCTTGTCTATAACATCGCGGTACGCCTCCTGCTGCCAGGAAAGCGTTGTAAGCTTTTTCTGCTGATTATCGATTTTGGTCTGATAGGATTCCATCATGCTCTTGATGATGCTTTCCGTATCAAGACCCGAATTCATGCCGCTGAAGCGGATCTGACTGCTTGAAGCCATTTACTTGTCCTCCTGATTATGTGATTTCAGAAGCGCGTCGATTCCAATGTTTGAAACATGAGCCGACTGCTCGTTGGTTGTCTGCGTTTCCTTGAGCTCGCTTCTGATGATTTTTATCTCTTTGGGAGCATTTACTCCGATCTTCACCTTATCTCTTGTGATCTCAAGCACCGTTATTTCGATGTCATCGGATATCAAAATGCTTTCGTCCTGTTTACGGGTAACTACCAGCATATCAACCCTCCTCGGAATATACGGGGCATTTGAAGTCATAATGTTCCGTAAGAATTACCTGCGCGGCGACATTGTCCCTTAAATTCAAAACTATCGGACATCTTAAATTGATTGTCGTTTTTCTGTAATCGTCGGGAACTATTGCCACCGCAAGCATAATGTGAGGGGTATTTTCGTCCATGTTCAGCAGCTCCTGCTCCTCGTCGGATATCTCAAAACGGTAATCCGGACAAACCAACGTCGGGTCATAAACCACAAAGCACGGCTCGGCACTCTCCACCGACTGAAGCCACATAGGGTACTTTCCGTCCCCCACCGGGCTCAGCAGCGCATACCGTTTTGTCTGCTCAAAACCTATAATCCCCTCCGGAAAGGTGATGATGGTTTTTTCATCAATCTCTACCTCTCCGAAATCTCTGGTAATAATCTTCATAAATTCACGCGCCGAAAACGGCGGCTCCTTTCCCGCGATATTATGCCTTTAAATCAATAACAGGCGGATCATAGCTCGGGTTAGCGCTTACGGGGAAATAAATCGGATCTCCCACATACTCTATTTCCACGCGGGGGAAATCCTTCACTATAAGCTCTACGCTGCCCGGGATAAACTCCATCGGAAGCTGAGGCGTAACGTCCCAGTCGATTTCCTGCGAACCCATCTGATACTCGATATTGAGCGTACCCGCTTCAAAGGTGATATCCGCGCCCTCCTTGGGCAAAAACTCCATAATCGTTTCAACGGTAGCCCCCGCGCGCGCATTCTGCAAGGCTATCTCCGAAGCTTTGGCACCTCTTGCAAGCATATCACCCTCCGAGGAGACCCGCGCCGTGCCCTGAAAAGCTAGCGACCAGCCCTCGTTCGCCTTTTGCTTAAGCATATCGGCGTCGTTCATATGCCCGTAGCCAAGGCTCTTTCTCGCTTCATAGGTGTCAATTTTCAGCTTAAGAGGTTCCGCTTCCATAACATAACCTCCGTTTTTTGTGGAAATATTCACCTTTGGCTGCCTGTCATCGGGGTATTCATAAGTTGCGTTAGTCACCTTTATCTCGATCTTTATGGGGATCGTGGTTATTTGCAGCAAATTAGGGTTCAAAACCAACACCTCCTTTTTTGATTTTTGAACTATTTCACGGCAGCAGCGTTCGTTTTCCGCATCATGCACACAACGCCGCTGTCGGTATTTGCTTTAGTTTATCCTTAGCCGCCTCTCCCGGCTTGTCAAAATCCTCCCGTAATACGGACAAAATCCATTGTCCGCATATATCCGCAGCGGGCGGATTCGGCGATTTTTTCGCGCTCAGCCGCCCTATGCTGTTTAAATGTAGTTGAATATGCTGTTTCCCACAGTCATTGCTGACATTTGCAGGCAGGCATTGTAAATCGCCTCAAACTGCTTGAGCAGCGTGATTTGATACTCGGGATCGACCGCCTCCAAATCGTCCTGGCGCTCCTTGAGGTTAGTGTCGCGAACCTCAAGGCGATCGAGGTTGAAGTCAATAAAATCCTCCGAGCATCCCATATCCGCTATCTTTATCAAAAGGCTCTCACTCGCGTTAACTATTCTGTCGATACAACCGTTGGCATACTCTATATCACCGTTTCTGAGTGCCTTTGCCGCGTCCAGAGTAAGCTGAATGTAGTTTTCGGAGTAGGTTTTTTCGCGCTCTACGCTGACATTTTCGTCGCCGCCTGCCGCTCTTACAATTACCTTTTCGCTTTCCTTGGTCACAATGCCGTCCGAATCGATATGCGGGCAATCACCCGCGCCGAAAGCGTCTTCAAGAGCCTTATTTATTGCGGTTACCGTATCCTTGAGATTGTATTCGCCGTTCGGCTTTCCGTCTGTATCCGTCGACTCTGCCGCGGTAAAGGTTATCGTTTCTTTCTTATCGCCGCACTCAACAACGAAAGAGTATGTCTTGTTGGCTTCAAGCCCTATAAGCCCAACTCTGTAATTATCGGTATACCCTATCTCATTGGTAAAATCGATTTGGGAATACTTATCGGGGTCGGCATTGGGATTGTTCATTATACATACCGTAGCGCCGTCAACGCTTATAGTGCCGGTTTCAGTATCAATATCCAGTTGCACGTCCTCGTACTTATAAGCTTCCTTAATCTTGTCGCTGACCTCTTTCATCAGATCCTGCTTATCCGCCGCGGCGCTTGTGCGTATGTAAACAGTCTTCTTGATATTATTCGCGTAAACATCCAGCGCGTAATTCTTCTGCGGCGCAAGAGAATTAATGTCAATATCCGCAAAGCCGCTTTCCGCACCGCAGCCGGAAACCTCCGCGCCGTTAAAGGATATCTTCAGCACCGACTGAGGATCAACCTTCTGCGTTTCCTGGTTGATAACCATGCCAAGCCCGATATCAACATATACATCGTCGGAGCAGGGGAACTTCTTGGGATCTTTATAAGCGTTTATCGGCACTCCGTTATATGTAACGGTGACCGCGTTCCCGTCCTTGTCCTCCAAGATATTGAACGGCATCTGATCGTTGTTGCTTCCACCGTATATTACGCGCCCCGCGGAATCGGTATTGAAAATCGAAACAAGCGATTTTGCCTTTGTTTCAAGCTGCTGCGCGTAAATCGCCAGGTCGCCCCTGTCCTTATATGTGTTTACCGCGGCTATGATAGTCTCGCGCACTATCGCAAGGTCCTCAGACACCTGAAGCAGCGAAGTCTCTGCCTCGGTATAGAATTTATTGGCAGTCTTAAGGTTTTCCTTATACTGCTCGGTATTGTAAAGCTGCCTTCTTACGTTCAGCGCCTTGGCGGCGGAAAGGGGAGCTTCACTGGCACGGTTAAAATCGCGCCCCGACCATATTTTCTGCATGCAGCTTGTTTTCTGCGCCGCTATGCGGTTGATGTTGCGGTTATATCCTCTTAAAATTGTCTGGTTAGTAATTCTCATTCTGTCTTAACCCCCTTACAGTCCGACTCTTCCGGTGCCGTTTATAAGCTTATCCAGCATATCATCTATTGCGGTGGTAAGTCTGGAGGATGCGCTGAACCACTTCTGATAATTCAGCATATTTATTCCTTCCTCGTCCAGCGTTACACCCGAAACATCGTCTCTCGCGTCCAACAACTCATTTACCGTAACGACTGCGGTATTATAGCGGCTTTGTTCATACGCGATAGTCTGACCCAATCGGTTGCTGACAAATGATATATACTCATAAACCGAACCCTTGAAATCATTGGCGTTTCCGAAAGAAAGCTTTGTATTGTCAAACTGGGAAAGCAGATACAGAACATTGGTATTCTGCAGAGTAACGTTGCCGTCATCATCCGTTATCTCGCTGTATCCGTACTGATAGTTCCATGTGCCGTCCTCAAGGGTGCGTGTCTGACCTATCATCGTAGGGTCAGCCATCCAAGCATCGGACACATGGATATTACCCGCCGTGATAACCACGGAATCATTTTCGATACCATCCAGCTGAGCCATGAACATTGCTCTGTTCTCATAGCCGGGCTCTTCGTAGCCGTTAGCCTTGTTAAACGTATCCGCAATGGTGCTTGCAAAGGCATTCAGCGCGCTCTTGAAATAAGCTATGCCGTAGTAGCCGTTCTGGTTTCCCGTCGCGTACACACCGTTGCCGTTTATCATGTTCTGATAGCCTTTGAGAATACCGTTTGACAGAATAAGATCCTCGCCGCTGGAGAAATGCAGAATTGCCGCTCCGTAGTCGTCGTAATCTCTCATTATAATGCTGTTGGTCTTGAATTTCTCTCCGTCGAGAATCCTTACTCCCGCCATATCCACGCTGTAAGTGCCGTTGGAATTCAGCTTAAAGCTTATATTTCCGTAGGTGGCAAGCTCGTCGATATACATATTAAGCTCGTCGTACAGTTCATTGGGACCATAGTCATTGGGGTAATGGAACTTCTCGCGCGCTATCTTTTCGTTGAGATAATTCATCTGCTCAAGCATGCCGTTGACATACTGCACGGTATCCTTAAGCTCCTGAACATAGGTTTCCTCAACCTTCTTGATATCGTTATAGTAACTGTTGAGCGCCTGGCAAAGGTTGGTCGCGGCATTGCGTGCGATAGTAGCAACCTCGCGGCTGTCCGGCTTCTCCTCGGAGTAATCCTGAAGCGCATTGAAGAACTGCTGCGTGTGATACTGCAATCCGTCCGACTCAAAATTATCCAGAATATCCTCAATCTCCGAAAGTATCTGAGTCATCTTTTCCGTTTCCGCCTCGATAACCACATTTTCACGATAGCGCTTATCGATATACGGATCTCTCACCTGAGAAACACCGTAGGCATTCGAGCCGTAGCCGTTAAGGGAAAGGCTGTTGGAGTAGCTGCTCCAGCGCAGCTCTCTGTTTCCCGAAACGTACATAGCGTACAAATCCACGCGCTGCCTTGTATACCCGGGGGTATTGATATTGGCAACGTTGTTTCCGACAATATCCTGGCACTTGTTTGCCATCTGCAAGGTTCTCTTCTGAACCTCAAATCCCAACATCGTAGGTCGCATTTTCCGTCCTCCTAAATCTGCCTGATAACCTGAGCCGACGACACTCCGCCGTAGACCTTGGCGGCACTTTTGTCGTAGGTTTCGGGTTTTTCGAGTATCCCCGCCTGCTTAACGAACTCCCGCTGATTATCCAACTTTCTCTTTACGATATCGTTCGTTTCAGCGTTGATCTCCTTGATGTTCTCAAGCAGCTCCGTAAGTTGATTTATAAGCAAATTCATCTTTGCCTTGTAACCCTCGGGTGCCTCCTCGGCAAGCTCCGTGAGTTTTCTGCCCTGCAGCCCCAGCCCTCTGAAAAGCTCCTCTCTCTTTTCCTCAAGCGACTTGCTTTTCATGAGATATGCCTGCTCCTTATTGAGCGACTCCGTGAGCCACTCCAGATCGTCCGTCATGATTTTGGCGTGTTTTTTCATCAGAAAAACCAGAAGCTCCCTGTAAAAATCCACATCTATCTCCAGGCATCTCGTCACCGCGTTTGTAACTCTTTCGTTCATCATTGCACTCCATCACCCCATCAAGATATAGCCTGCAAGCTCCGCGGGGTCGACGCCCTCCTCCGCGAAGCGCTGTGCTTCAAGCAGCTCCTGCGGCGTGGCGTCCGCCTTTATATCCTGAGAAATCCCGCTTCTTGCCGCCGTCAGAGCGTCGGCAAAGCCGAATTCGATTCTGTCAGTTCTGTCTGTCTTTCTGGTGGAAACAGAGGCATCGGTCTTTGTTGGAGCACTGACTTTCTGGGCGGTATATGACGTTATCGCTCCGTTGATTCTTTTGATCTCCATAATATTGCCTCCTTATTTTAATTTGATTTTCCCGCACCGCTTCACCCGCCGGCTTGCGGGAAATTCATGTACGGGGGTTATGCAGCTCTGCTGTAAACGCCGCATCTTATTCTCATTTATCGCATACTTATTCATTTGAGAATAGCTCTATATATTATATCGTCAGACATATCAAAAACTTTAGCTTTTTCGATAACTTTTTTTGTGACCGTCCATATTGCGGCAAACACCGCGCCATTACAAAAGAACGCACTTCCTCACGCGAGTGTCAGAATGTATATAAAGGTTGACCTAAATTGGATTATTTAAAAAATTTCAAAATTTCCGCTAAGCATACTCCGTGCAGCTTTGCTGCACTCCGCATGCATAGCGGAAACCGCGCGCGTTTGCGTTCGCAAACGCACGACTTTTTGAAATTTCATGCGCCGACATTGCGTGGCTTATAAGCTTTTTCTACAAGCTGTGCGCTCCTTTAAGGAGCGCACTTCAGCTATCAAAATACCCAAACATCAAATGCCCGCAGCAAGCGCCGGGTCGACACCCATAAAGAATGTTCCCTCATTCCCCAAAGGAGTTGAAATACCGCTGACAGTATACTTTGCACTGGAGCACACACCGCAGATACTGCCGTTGGACAGCCTGTTATTATTCTCAAAAGTCAGATTGTTAACGCGATAAGCGGTTGTATCACCCGTAAGCTCGATAAAAGACTGCGGAGAATAGTATGCGGAATGCACTTTAACAGGCGCAGGGGAAGGGTTTGTACCCGCCCCGGAAAAAGTAACGAGCGCATAATAATATCCGTCCACATTCGACACCATAAGCGTTTCAAAATCGTTCATAAGCAACTCGTCGAATTTGGTTTTACAACTTGTGGAAGCGTCCGAAAGCATACTTTCAACCGACTTGAACGCCTGAACATACTGGATCTGATTTTGTTCAACAAACATTCTGATAATGGTCGTTTTGTTTACGGGATAGTTTCCGTTCAGCTCACGCACATAATTGATAATCCGATTCGCGGGAAGAATTGTTTTGTTCTCATTAGCAATTTCCAGCGATAAATCCGCCTCATACTTCATATATTTTGTAAAAGAATATTGAACGGTGGAATAGAAATCCTGCGCTGCAGCATTGGCTGCCTGAATTTTTTCGCGTTCCGTGCCGACGTTCGCAAGAATTACCGCGGTCAATATTCCGATTATGGCAATAACCACTATCAGTTCTATCATTGTAAAGCCTTTTTTCGCCTTAAGCCGCTGTAAATAACGTATCATAAATACCTCCGATTACTTTAGCGGGGGGCATTCCCGCGATTGCCAGATATGCCGTTATGCCGCGGCAATAACCGCAGTATCAGCCTCACAAAGATAAGATCTCAAGATGTATTATACAAATTCCTTTCAGGAAAAAAACTTGCTATATATTCCGAAACCTCACCGTTCTGAAGCCAAAATAAACACTTAATCTCTCGACAGCATATGCCGCCGAGAGAAAGTTTGTGTTCAGACTTTAAGTGCTATGCTCGAAATCCGTGACCATGACATATTAGCCAAGTCCGATAACAGGAGCGGTACCTACGATAAGACCGGAAGAAGTAACGCCTGCTGTCTTGGTATCCCAAGCAAAAGGCTCTACGAATGCCAACGCACCAGAAGCGGTTACACTGGGGCAATCGGTACCTACTGCCAAAGCAGTGTTCTGATCAGCAGTGTAAGCAACGCCTACGCACTTGCCGCCGTTAAGAAGAACGTGGATAGAAGCACTCTTGATCTCGGGGAACAGGTTTGCAAGCTCAATTGCGAGCAGGGTCTCTGCACCGGTTACACCAACCTTGGTTGTATCCTTATTTCCGGAACCTGCAGTACCCCATGTAATGGTGCCGCCAGTCTTAAAGTTTGTAGCCGTGCAAGCGCCTACAGACCATGACGGAACACTGCCTGCCGCAGCAGCAGTCGTTACAAGAATATCAAAAGACTCATTGATGGTGCTGCCCTGCTTCATGCCGTACCCTGCAGTATCAGCGTTTGTCAGGAAACTGTCAATGTTATTCTTAATAGATGCAGCTGTGGTGTTAGCGGATGTTACTCTGGAAGAAGTAACATAACCCAGCATTGTGGGAACGAGGATCGCTGCCAGTACTGCGATAATCGCAATAACAACGATCAACTCAACGAGCGTAAAGCCCTTTTTGGCTTTTAAAGCCTGCAGTTTCTTTACCATTGTAAAGACCTCCTAAGTGAAAATTTTATTATGTATAACCCCGGCGGGGCTATATCCTTGTTAAAACGGCTTATGCCGTAAGCGGAAAATGCTTCGTATACCGAAGGTCATGTATCGAAACCCGTTTTCTGCTGTGATTATACTATACCACAAGCGGACTCTTTTTGCAAGGGGTTTTTTGAAAATTTCGCCTTTCGCAAACATTTTCGTAATAAATTTTAGTTATTGTTGATACTTTTTGTTTATTTCCAACAATTATTTGACATCTTGAAGATGTGTAAACGTTTTTATTTGCATATTCATGCCAATGCTGTCTGCGCAACAGATTTCCCCCGATTTTGCTCGGGGGATAATAGAATTTACAATCAGAGCATTACTATCGTCATGCCCCTGCCATTTCAAGATACCTCTTGTATTCGTTAGGGTCCTGACATCTGGTTCTTGCCACCTCATCGGTGATTTTGCCCATACGCACAAGCCGCGCGAGGTCTTGGTCGAGGGTGAACATTCCGTTTTTCTTTCCGGTCGCAATAGCGGTAGGCACCTGAAAAATCTTTCCTTCGCGTATCATGGAGCGGATAGCGTCCGTTGCCGCGAGAATCTCAAGCGCCGCACAGCGCCCTTTTCCGTCCGAGGTGGGAACAAGGGTCTGTGATATAATGCCAACAATGGAGTTGGCGAGCTGTGAGCGTATCTGCCCCTGAGAATGAGGGGGATATACGTCTATGATACGGTCGATTGTTTCCGCTGCGCCCGTAGTGTGCAGTGTGGAGAATACAAGATGTCCCGTTTCCGCCGCCGTAACCGCCGCGTTTATTGTCTCAAAGTCGCGCATCTCTCCTACGAGTATAACGTCGGGGTCTTCACGGAGAGCCGCGCGCAGCGAGCCCGCGAAAGTGTCGACGTCCTGCCCGATTTCACGCTGATTTACCATTGACTGCTTATGGGTGTGAAGATACTCGATAGGGTCTTCGACCGTGATTATATGGCAGTTCTTTTGACGGTTTATATGGTCTATCATAGCCGCGAGAGTGGTGGATTTACCCGAGCCGGTAGGTCCCGTCACCAGAACCAGTCCGCGCGGCGCAAGCGAAAATTCACCCAGCGTAGCGGGCAGACCGAGGTCGGTCAGTGTGGGAATATCGTTTCTCAGCAGACGCAGCGCCACCGCGTGATATCCGCGCTGACGGTATACGTTGACTCTGTGGCGGTATCCCGATGTGGATACATACGAAAAGTCGGTATCCATTCCCTTTGATATCTGCGACTTATGCTTGATTGAGGTGATCTGATTGATAATGTTGACAATGATCGGTTCCGTGCAGTCGGGATAGCCCGGAAGCTTCTTGATTGAGCCGTGCAGACGGACAATAGGCGGCAGACCCGCCGTAAAATGGAGGTCCGAGCAGCCGAGCTGTCTCGCCTCGTCCAGTATGCGGTTGATGTCCATAATGTTGTTGTTCGGTTCCACTTGTAATTCTCCTTTTTTGGGTTAAACGGTATAAGTTGCCTTAACCAGTTCGTCCATTGTTGTCCTCCCCGCCAGTACCATCTGCGTTACGTTGTCGCGGAGCAGCAGCGTGCCGTTGTGGGTAGCCTGCGCGCCGATCTCCTCGGCAGTCGCGCCCTTTGAAATAAGCTCTTTAATGTCGTTGGTAACAACGATTATCTCGTGTATAGCGGTACGTCCCGCGTAGCCGGTGCCGCGGCATTTCTTGCAGCCGCCCTTGTGAGGCGCACAAATCTTCACAGGCTCGGTCTTGCTTACAAGCCGCAGGTCTGCGGGGTCGCTGAGTACCGTTGTTTCCTTGCATTCGTTGCACAGCAGCTTTACGAGACGCTGCGCAATAATTCCTACCAGAGAGGAGGCTACCATGTAAGGCTCTACCCCCATATCAACCAGACGGATTATGGTCGATGCCGCGTCGTTTGTATGCAGCGTTGACAGAACAAAGTGTCCCGTTATAGCCGCACGGATAGCGATATCCGCGGTTTCGCCGTCACGAATCTCACCGACCATTATTATGTCGGGGTCCTGACGCAGGATAGAGCGGAGCGCCGCCGCGAAGGTCATGCCCGCCTTATCGTTTATCTGGCACTGATTAACTCCGTCAATCTTCTTCTCGACAGGGTCTTCAACCGTAACGATGTTTACGTTGGGCTGCGACAGCTCGCCGAGAGTGGCGTACAGCGTTGTGGATTTACCCGAACCCGTTGGTCCCGTAACCAGCATAACGCCGTTGGGGCAGCGGATTATCTGCTTGAACATCTCGTAGTTGTAATCCGTCATACCCAGATCGGTGATTTTACGCGCCTTATCGTCTGCTGTGGAAAGCAAACGTATAACGCACTTCTCGCCGTATACGCATGGAATCGTCGAAACACGCATATCCAGGTTTACGCGGTCTATAACCGTCCCGAAACGTCCGTCAAGCGGTATTCTTTTTTCCGCGATATTCATTCCGCCGAGAATCTTGATACGGGT
Organism: uncultured Oscillospiraceae bacterium; assembly: GCA_910587135.1. GTDB lineage: Bacteria > Bacillota > Clostridia > Oscillospirales > Ruminococcaceae > CAG-115. The sequence continues at coordinate 22,783 of CAJULF010000004.1, read as the reverse complement.
AATTATGGAATTGTGGAAAGAAATGGGCACCTTCATGTCCTGCTCCACCAACTCGCCATCCATCCTGAAGCGTATCCTCGTTCTGGTCTTGAACGGCTCTATGTGAATATCCGTTACCTGCATTCTGAACGCGGTCTCTACCATCATGTTGACAAGCTTAACGATAGGCGCGTTGTCGATACGCTCTGAGGACTCCGCCTCCGCGGCGTTCGCTTCCGCCATGCGCTCGTTGGCAAGCTCGTCAACGGCATTATCTACCGCCTGCGAAGCGTAGAACTTGCCGATAGCCTCCTCAATGGCGGTTTTGGTGGATATCTGCGGGATAATGTCCATTCCCGTGCGAACCTTAAGATCCTCAAATATGTAGAAATTTATGGGGTCGTTTGTCGCTACCAGCAGACGATTATTGTTGATATCAAACGCGAGTACGGTTTTCTCCCTGGCTATCTCTTCGGGAATCTTCATGACCGCTTCGGTGTTGATCTTCACCGCCGCCAGATCGACAAAAGGCACCTTCAAGCGGATGGAAAGCGCCTGAGCAAGCTGGGTCTCCGAAACAAGCCCCATTTCAAGAATGATCTCGCCGATCATCTTGCCGTTGCTTTCCTTCTGCTTATTGAGCGCATCCTGCAGCTGCTTCTCGTTTATAAAACCATGCTCAACGAGAAGGTCGCCGATTCGCACATTTCTTGCAGGCATTTGCATTTATAAATTCTTCCTTTCGGGTTACTATTTCCGGGGATATCCCCGGATAACAGTTATCGCGGTAATACCGCATATAAAAGCGCTCCCGCGCTTTACATATCAATTCAGCGTTAACCGACCTGCGCGCACAAACAGCGCGAAATGTCTTGCAATATCGGTTAAAATATGGTACAATATAAATACAAAATTTGAAAGGAGTCCTTTTATGGAAACCCCAATTTATATTGTATACTGCGTTCTGGTGTTTGTCTTCGGCTCCGTTATCGGAAGCTTTCTGAACGTGGTTATACTGCGTACGCCGCTTAAGCAGTCAATAATCACTGAACCGTCCCACTGCTTTTCCTGCGGAAACAAACTGAAGTGGTATGATATGTTCCCTGTTTTCAGCTGGATAATTCTCCGCGGAAGATGCCGCTTCTGCAAGGCTAAAATCTCCCCGCGATACATGATAGTTGAAGCCGTCTGCGCGTTGAGTTATCTTCTGGCATTCCTGCGTTACGGATTTTCGCTTCAATTCGCCGCTGCGGTTATCCTTTTCGCTGTTCTTATCGTGCTAAGCGGCATTGACATTGATCACTTTGAGATTCCCTACTGGTGCAGCATTACCGTTGCGGTGCTTGGCATAGCTGCGTTCTTCCTGTTTAAGGAAATCGTATGGTGGGAGCGCCTGGTTGCAATGGGAGTTGTCGGTGTACTGTTTGTGATACTGGTACTTATCGGAGGAATGGGCGGCGGAGATTTGCAGCTTATGCTCGGCGCGTCGCTTCTTCTCGGATTTGACGTATTTCCCGCGCTGTTTATCGGCATCGTTCTGGGAGCGATTTACGGCTCTGTAAAAAAGCTGCGCGACAGAAAATCCGAAAAGAGCATAGCGGAGAAAATCAAAACCATTGTCACCGACTGGTATCAGGAGCAGCTCGACAAGGACGTAGGATATGTCCGCGAGGGCAACGAGGATATTGTAGTCGGCAGTATCAGCGACGGCGAACCTGATATCGAGTGGGAATTCCTGGACGAAAACGTCTGGAAAGGTTTGCCCGATAAGGCTGCTTTAAGCAAGGCTCTTCGCGCAAGCATAACCGACGAGTGCGAAGGCGGCTTCAAAATCTTCATCAAAGAAGATATGATCACCAAGGTCAAATATTCGCGCAGAATGGTATTCGGGCCATTCCTTGCGGTAGGAATTTCCGCTGCATGGCTATATGGTTCAATCATAACCGAATGGTATGTTTCGCTTTTCACCGTGCTTTGATTCCCATTTGATAGAAAATATCGGGGCGGCTCTCGCCCCGAATTTTCTTTAGCGTCATGGAGATGTTACTGTTGCCAATGTTCTCTCCACATAGAAGATATAAGTTTCCTTCATGGTGTCGTCGCCCGGATTAAGCGAATTCGGAAGCGGATCTATAACCTTAAAGGGCTGCTTAAGGCTCTTGTCTTGCTGAGAAATCTCAATGTTTCTCAAAATCGTGTAGCCTGTTCCCGAAAAAATCAGATCCATATTACCCATCTGTGAATCGTCATAGACCTCAACATCAATTTTTACCGAAGGCATATCCTTGGTCGAGCCGTCCGGCTGTTCCTGCTTTACACGCGATAAAGTCACCTTGGGGTATATTCCGTCAAAATAGCAGGGATCAAAAACCATTGAATCGACGGAGGGGGTTGAATTGCTTTTCAGCGCTCCCGAACTTTCAACAGTCTCGTTGCAAATAAAATACTTGTAGGTCTGGGATTTTTCGTCCATCGCATACCTTATGCTGATACATTTAAGGTTGTAATTGCTGTCGGTTTTTGTATTAAGGTCAGCAATAACAGTAGAAGCCTTGCTCTGTACATCTGAAAAACCGGTGTCAGTAAACACCGCAATATACGCAGCGTTCCGTATGCTTCGCGAAATGTAATATTCAATAGATTCCGCGGCATTGGATGCCCGCGTACTTGCGTTTGTGGTGCTTACAGTTTCGAGAATCGGGGAGATAAACATAACTATCCCCAACATCAGAATGCCCAGCAGCGCACAGGAAATAATAACCTCCGAAAGGGTAAATCCACCCTTGTTTCGACAGGCAAGGCAGCGTCTGATACGTTTAAAACGTTTCATCACGGCACCTCCGGATCAAGAATTACCGTTCCAGCTTTTGCAAAAGCTCCGTAAACGTTGATAAAATTCACATCTTCAGTGTGATCGTTGCCGTCCTTGTCAGTAGTGGTTACCTTCGCCTTTACAGGATAATAAACGTGCTGACCAAACTCATTAAGCGTTACATTGCTGCCAAAACTGGATTCGGTTAAAGCAACATTGCCTTTAAGTACAACATAAAATTTTGATTCAACTCCGGGAAAGCAGTTAGAATCATTGATACTGCCGCTTTCAAAGTATTTGCTGATTATGCCGTGCGGTATACTTACTCTTACTGTGTCACCAGAACAGGGGAGAATCTCAAACTGATTGCTTCCGCCGCCCGAAACCTTTCCGTCGCTGCCAAATGAGGCATTTTGATATGAGATATAATTGGTACTGTTGCCTACATATCCGCAATCAAGAACATCGCTTTCAAAACGCATTTTATAATTGCGTGCCAGCCGTGTATCCTCTTTTCTTACCGCGGCGTCGTTATCCACCGCGTAAACATCAAGCGTATACATTGACGAATCCGCCGGAACTCCCAAAGCGCTGAGAACTGATGGATCTGTCACCTTATTGACATTCTGAACCCTGATATATTCAAAATTTGACGAACCGTATATTCTCGAATCCACTTTTTCGGCAAGCACAAGGCTACCTCCGCCCTCTCCATCACCGTCTCCGCCGCCGACAGGCTTTGAATCATGATCTGCGTTCGCCACAAAATAGCGTATGCCGCCCTCGCTTGTTTCATCATCGGAAGCGCGAACCACACTGTAATCCAATGATGCATTAAGTCCGCCGCCAAAATCAAACTCAAATTTGCCGCCGTTATCCGCTGCGTTATAGGTGGTTTCTCTTTCATGCTCCGCAAGATATGCCTGCTGATTTGAAAGTTCCCTGGAAAGATTGTTGTTTGCCTGCCGCTGCCTTACGGCAAGACCTGTCAAGGAGACAAGCATAGCCGCCATTATTGCAAACACAGCAAAAGCAACGACAATTTCAACCAATGTAAAACCGCTTCGCTTTGAAATAATTTTACCCATAGCTTTTCCCTCCTTGAATTAGTATCCGTACTTTCGCCATGTGCGATTGCCCTGCGGCGGAAGCGGAGTAGCGCTGTCTCCCAGAAGCTCGGAGTAGTTTCTGTCCGGAGCAACATATACATATGCATATCTGTCATTTAAAACAAGATCCGAGACTATCAGTCCGCCCACCATTCGCAAACCGTTTCCGCTGCTGAGAGCCGCAGACGAATATGTCATATAAGGCGCATAAACAAATCCAAATGTAGCATTGCCCTGAATTCCCACATTTTGTATGGTTGTGGACATTCTGATCTCCGCGTTCTCATCACACGACACGAACCATACATTCGTATTCGGATACACAAAGTTGCCGCTTGCGTCACGATCTACATAATCGCCTGTCAGCGCTGAAAGATTGAAATTCTTGTCGATTTCCTTTCTTCCCACTCTGTTGTAGCATGGGCAAACACCGTCTACAAAAGAGCCTACCAATTCGCTGACATCTTTTGCGTCGCTTTCTATTTTACATTCATGAGTCTTGCACCAGAATCCGCCGTCTATCTTTTTGCCGTCCGGTCCGTTTGCGGAATATTCGCAGGCAGTGCCTCCGGCGCAGTTCGTATGGACGCATTGACTGATTTTATCCACCATACCGGGATTCATGCCTAAAAGAGCCTGCCAATTCATATGCCCTACGAAATCCCATGAACTTGCTTGATATGTTACTCCCTGAGGAATATCGAAGATGACCGTGCCGCGTCCCTTTATCAGAACATGTATTCGTGTCGTCTCATCGTCAACCTCATACGGGTAGGGTCTGAACATAAATGTCTCGTTCTCGCCGATGCTTGAATCATACGAATCCGTTCTGTTGCTGATTGGGGCGGCAACATCGGGATTTGCATGATCCGGCATTATCAAATTTCTGTTGGCAAGCAAACGAACAGTGAAAACATTCTCGGGATCATCGCCCGAATCTATAATGATGTAATAATCATTTGTTCCGCTGGCATAGCTGTTTAAAGGCGCAACATCGTATATATTGCCGATTGTGCAGCTTTTATTTGTCGCGGAATACTTAAGGGCATTATCCTTGAAGACATTTGTATTGTTGGGAATCATGCCGCCGTTAATCGGATCGTTAAGACCCGATACGTCACCGCCGCCGTATGAATTGAAAGCTATGTCAACCGGATCAATATTATCCACCTCAGGTTCCCATTTGGGATAACTGTTGCTGCCGATAGCAACGTTCAGCTTTTCGATAATATCGTCCTTTGAGAATATAGCTTTGGTCTCATCGGTGTCGCCCCACATTTCAACACAGTCATTTGTATTGCCGTACGGTCCCTTGCTGTATTCGTCTATATCATCACTGTTTGAAAGATAAACATATCCGTTTCCGTTTGATGAATATGCCCATATCGGAACTCCGCCGCCATACAGATTCCCCTGCGCGTACAACCTTCCCCCAACAAACAGATTTCCCTTTGAGTTGCTTGTTCCCATATAACAATCTCCAAGAACATATATATCAACATTCGGGGGAATATAAAGAGCCTCATTATCCTCAATGTACAGATCTCCGCCTATAATGAGTTTTGTGTGCTCATCATCTGTACCATGATTTAACCAGTTGGTTGCATTTGTGCTTGCCAGAGTCTTATTCAGCTTAAGGTTTCCGCCAATCGCCCATTGTCTCGGTTTTCCCGAAGCTTTGGGATCGTAACTGTCATTTTGGTTAAGGCTGTTTATTTCAACAGAACCCGCAGCGGTAAAATCACCGAATATCTGCGGCGAAACGGACTCATTCACGCCATACCCCAGACCCAATATGCAGTACTCAGAGTCGATATGAACCTCGTCATAATAATAGCCTCTGCCAAGCCAGTTTTCATTGGGCAAGTACCCCGTAGCGGTGAAGGTTTTTCCGGCAGGCGGAGGTACAGGAGTGCCCGCGGAAAGTCTTACAAGCGTATGAGTGGTCTCCGTTACTCCGTTTACCATAGCTGTAACGGTAAAGTCATACACATAAAACTCACCCTCGTCGTTAAGCCTTGTCACGGTAACATCATAAGCGCCGATATTCACATCGTCCTCTTTTGTTCCCGTACCCACAAGGCTTGCGAAGTTGTTGCCCTCGGTTGACTTTGTTTCGCCAACCTTCAATTTAAAAAACTCACCCGACAGCTTATCGAGCTTACCGTCGTTAAGCCCCGCGATAACTGCGTCAGCAACAGATATAGAGGATTGATAGGACTGCTCCTGATTAAAAACCGCATACTGCACAGAACGCGATGAAACTACGGAGAAGTACATCGCCATAACGACAATCAGAAGCGCGGTCATTGTACTGAGCACCATAAACAGCGCGCTTCCGCGGCTGCTAAGATACTTCCTCAATGTGTGTTTCATATTTGCCTCCTGTTCATATTATCGGCCCGCGTTCCGCGCGGACCCACACAGCGGGCGGTACTCGCCGCAGCTTTCCCGCCTGCAAACATTTTAAAGAATTATCGCATTATCCTGTTGTTTAAGCTGTTCAGTTGGATCCTGCATATGTTCTACACTGTAAAAAGTGATAGATGTGGAAACATTGTAAATATAATCGGAAACCACCAGCTTATCCTGTTCCTCTCCGTTCACGCCCTCATTCGGAGAAACGGGAGCCTCGTTCGGACTAGCGGGGGGCTGAGTAAGTCCGGCAGCCTTATAAACCGCTGCCGTGGAGTCTTGATTCGCCTTTTCCTGAAGTTCCTCAACCAAATTGTCATACTCTTCCTGAAGCAGCCTGTAGTCGATAGACATTCCCTCAATCATCATAGCCTTCCTTGTGGGAACACCATGCTCATCCTTGAAATAGGAATTGACCTCATCGCAGAACTTCATAAGTTCCTCCTGGTCGATAGCACTTACGGTAAAGCTTATGGTGGTAGACCCTACGGTCTGTCCCTCGCCCAGTGCCTCGCTTAAAATAAGCTGACGGTTCTCCGCGGCAAGTTCCTCCTCCGTAGGCTCAAGACCTTGTGTTACATATGATTTAAGCGCATATGTGACCTCGGGTTCAACATAATACGTCGGATTAAGCGTAGAAGTTCCGGGATCGCTCACCGTAAGAGCCGCCACAAGAACTTTTGATTCGCACTGTTCCAGAAACGCCCTGAATTCCGCTTCCGCGTCATAGTTACAAAGCTCGGGAAAGAACATATCCGCAAGCGTTTCGCCCTGCTTGTATGCTTCAAGAACCTGTTCTTTAAGCGGATCCTTTGTGCTCTGTTTTTCAAGCGCCGCAACATATTCGTTCTGCTTAGTCTCCAAGGTCGCGGTTGTGCTTTGTATAGCTTCAAATCTGGGCTTTATGAAAAGGAATATACCCAGCGCCAATATAACTATGATAGCGATGACAAACGCACCGATTCGTTCCTGCTTACTCAGCTTCATTATATTCTGCCTCCTCCGTATCCGGTTCAAGCTTTATTGTCGCGTTATCCTCATCGCTGCCCATGTTCAGATTCATGGAAACGTTGAAGGAGAACACCGTATCTATATCTGTTTTGCCGTTTTTGCTTAAAATCGCGTATGAATCCTCATCGCTGGAATTATCCTTCGTAAAGCCCGAATAGGAGATATTTGCGAAATAAGGATCGCCGTATTTGTTGGTTACCTTCTCAGTAAGATATTCAACATAAGCCGAAGGAATAGCTGAGGGATCGCCGCGGCATACGCCTCTGAAATTCACCTCAACGCTGGAGCCGTTTATAGAATAGCTCACAACATCAAGCCGCTGATCGCCGCTTATTACCTTGTCGTCATTGTCGATAGGCTCTCTGAATTTTTCAACGACATAGCTCTGCACCTTAGGCTGATAATTGAACAGCAGCGAGGTCTGCTCCATGCTTGCATTGTAGTTCTCAAAGCCCTGAAGCATCGTCGTTCTGAGATCCACTATCTTGTTGTCATTCACCAGCACGGGGTCATCTATCTGAGCCTGTACCCTGTCAATATCCGCCTTAAGTCCGTTGTTGATTACCTCCAAGCCTATGCAGATACCCGCCACAACAAGCACCGAACCGAGAACTCCGCCGCCCAGCGCCATAAGGAATCCGTTCATTCCCTTGGATTCTTTCGCCGAGGTTGCCTCGAGCAGGTTTATGTGCTCCAGTTCCTTATTTCGTTTGTAGATAGCGCCGATAGCGTTTGCGTACTTTGTAAAGTCGATCTCCGCCATGGATATGACCGAGGTGGGATTTGACAATACATTCGTCGGGATATTGTAGGAGGATATCGCGTTGGACAGTTCGATGAAGTTATCGATCTCGCCGTAGAACATGATTTCCTTAAGCGGCTTTGCGCCCTTGCGGCTCTTGATAAACTGAATCATTCTGAACAGGTTATCCGAAACCGCACGCGTAACATAGTCGGGAGCATTGTCGTAATCACCCGGGTCGATGTTGAAGTAACGGGAGAATACTATCTGGTTATCCTCATACAGATTCATGTTGAGGAAGTTTCTGTCTATCTGCATAAGCAGAAGCGGCATTCTTTCCGACATCTTGGGGGTATTGACAATAAGGCGCGTAACCGAGTTGTTGGAAATATTTACGGATCTCAAAGAAAGACCGATATGAGAGAACAGTCTGACATAGCCGTCAACCAGTCTCTGAGGACAGGCGGTCGCAATGACCTTCAGCATCTTGTTCTTTTCCTCGTCCTCTGTTTCGCCCGCTATCGTAAAGGAAATGTTATACTCGCGCGAAACGTTCATATTCGCCTGAATCATCGCCTCGATAATAGCGGGATTCTTCATGCTCTTGGGCTTGGCGAGCAGCATTTCCTTATAAACTATGGAACTGGAGGTTATGGACACGATAGCGTCCTTCTCCTTGATGTCCTTTGTCTTGATTATATCATTTATCTCTGCGGCGACCATGGGAACGTCGGTTATGTATCCGTTGGAAACCATGCCCAGGCTGAGCTCACGCATATCCGCGTCCTGCACCCTGATTTTGCTGCCGCTGTGAACGCCTCTGACAAGCTTTATTTGCCTGTCGGTAATATCAATTGAAAGCATATCTTCACCTCATAAATATTTTTTGGTATCTCCGAAAAGTGGTTTTCGCCCAAACAAGCTCCTTACAAGTTGCCTTTTGTTTTCCGAAGCACACGCTGCCGATATCTCCTTTATTATTAAGAAATATTCGTCATGCTGCCGTAGAGCATCGGGAACATACCCGCAAGGAACAGACCGATGGCGATACCCATGATGATGATCATCAAAGGCTCCATAAGTCCTACCAGCTTGGAAATAGCGCTGTCCGCCTCATCGTCATAGTAGTCCGCCGCCTTGGACAAAATGGTGTCCAGCGTACCGGATTCCTCTCCGACGTAGATTATCGAGGTAAACATACCCTCAAAAATTCCGGTTTTTTCAATGGATTTCGACATGCTTTCACCGAGCTTTATATCGTCCACAACTTCCTTAAAGCACTTTTTTATGTAGGAGTTGCCTATAACCGCCACGGACTTTTCAATACAGTCAACCATCTGCAAGCCCGCGCCGTAGAGGTTCGACATATTTCTCGCAAAGCTGCCCGTGTAAATCGTGGCAACAAGCTTTCCTACCTTTGGCATTTTCAAAGTCATTTCGTCAAATTTCAATCTTGTGGAGGGGGTTCTTAAGATGAAGAAAAATAAAACAACTATACCGACAATTACAATCACATATACATACCACTGGTTAATAAGCGAGTCCGAAAAAGCCATAAGCGCCTTTGAAAGACCGCTCATATCTTCTTCCGCCATCATGTTTCCGAACTGCGGAAGCACCTGCGTAAACAGAAGTATGATAACACCTATCATAAGCACCAGCAAAACAACAGGATATACCATTGCGCCCTTTGCCTTATTGGCAGTCTTGTTAGCGTTTGCGTAGTGATCCGATACACGCGTGAGCATTGCGTCCAGCGTACCCGAAGCCTCGCCCGCCGCAACCATGCTGACAAACAAATCGGGAAAAACACCCGGCTTCATCATGAGAACGTCCGAGAAAGCCTTACCTTTCTGAACCTCCTCATAGATATCGAGAAGCACTGCCTTCGCCTTTTTGTTTTCCTGCTGCTCCTGAAGTATATTTAGCGCTCTTACCAGGGACAGACCCGCCGAAGTCATAGACGCAAGCTGTCTGCTTATAAAAGAAACCTCTTTTGTCTTGAACTTATACTTTACGTCCGCTCCTTCCTTCGCCCCCATATCGCGATAGCTTGTGCAATACAGGTTGCGTTCCCTCAGCCTTTGCTGAAGGTCCAAATAATCCTCTGCCATTTCCTGACCTTTAACGGTTTTGCCGCTTAAGTCAGTGGCTACATACGAGAATTTCTTCACCGGAAAACCTCCATTCCCCCCGCAAATGAATGCGAAAAATAGGACACGCCGACCAAACCGTCCGTAGGGACGCAGACCGAAACCGAAAAGCGCACAATATCGCACCGCTCATCATCGGCGTTTCCGTGGACAACATGCTAAAAGGGCATAGTAACCCCCTGCTGTCCGGTTATTTAAATTATAACATAATTTTCACTTTATTTCAAGCACCGCAGGGGATAAAATAAACGATTACATCAATTTTAGCGGTTTTTTTCATGTAGAAATTCCGCGCGTTCTTATGTGCAATTTAAACAATACATTTAAAAAACATGCTTGATTTTATAACATCTTATAAACACACGGTAAAGGATAATAGGTCAGAAGCTTATATTTAATTTATTTAGGTATATGCATAAGCAAAGATCTCCCCTGCGGTTCAGCAGGGGAGAGCAGCTTGTAGAAAAAGCTTATAAGCCACGCAATGTCGACGCATAAAATTTCAAAAAGTCATGCGTTTGCGTTCGCAAACGCATGTGGTTTCCGCTAAGCATGCGGAGCGGAACGAAGTGAAGCGGAGTATGATTAGCGGAAATTTTGAAATTTTTTAAATAATTAGCCCTATGTCAACCTTTATATACAAGCTGATCTCCCCTGCGGTTTAGCAGGGGAGATTTTTATTATCAGATTATTGCATAGTTGCTCTTTCCGCTCTTCTTAACGGAGTACATCGCGTCGTCAGCCTTACCGATAAGATACTCAACGCGAGTGTTGTAATCGTCCTTAATCAGCGCTATACCGATAGATACGCTTACGGTCAGCCTTTCACCGATATCCGCTTCAAAGCCCTCATCAAGCCGCGATATTATCTGCTGCGCCACACTTGTGGGAGTGTTTATCTCCGCGTTGCGCACGCAGGCTATAAACTCGTCACCACCGTATCTTCCCGCGAATCCAAAATCCGCCACAACGCCCTTTATCGTCTTTGCGACAAACTTAAGCACCTGGTCACCGGTAGCATGGCTGTAATTGTCGTTGTAATGCTTGAAATCGTCCACATCTATGAACAATACCGCCATCTCCGACTTTCTCGCCGCGGAGAGCGCAATTTCATTGTCAATCTGACTTTCAATGGTCTCTCTGTTGTACAGCTCCGTAAGAGCGTCGTAGCTCGCGCGCTCAGTAAGCTGCTGCTCAGACTTCTTTGCACGGTCGATATCCACCATAACGCCGACTACCTTAAGCGGCTTGCCGTCCTTGTCGTGAAGCGTCGCGGTTCTCATCAGCACCCAGATAAAGTCGCCGTAGATATTCTTCATGCGATACTCGTTGCGCTCAAAATTTTTTCCTTTTTCAAGCTTGTCAAGGTCATCTCTGTACCTGTCCGCATCCTCGGGGTGCAGCTTGGCTTTTAACAGGAAACTGTCGCCGAAATGGTCGGAGGGAGCGCGATAGCTGAATTTCTGATTGAAGTTGTTGGAGAAAAACACCTCGTTCGTCTTGAAATTCCACTCAAATATTATGTTATCCGACATCTCAATAATGGTGCGGTATCTGTCCTCGCTTACAACTATCTCGTCAACCAGATTGTTGAACGCGCGGGATATCTGACCGTATTCGTTATTGCTGACAGTGGAAATACGCGCCTCGTGGTCACCGCGGCGTATTTTTACCAGTGTCTCTTCAATGACCTTCAGGGGTCTTGTTATCATGATCGGAATAACGATCGCCGCCGCTATGCATATAACCGCAAGCAGCACCGCCGCCGCAACTATGGGCGAAGTAGCCGTGCCCACCCAGAGGTCCGCATTTCCGTTAACAGGGCAGCTTGCCAATACAATAATGCCGTTTTCCCCGCCTACTCTTACCATTGCCGCCACGCTGTTGTCATTGCTGGTAGCGTCGGTGTAGGAAATTATTTCCGTCGGAGCGTTGTCCTCAAGCGAGGCGAACCTGTCGGTTATGGCAGATGTGTAGCGGGCAAGCCCCGTATTGTTGTAGTTTCCGCTTCCCGTAGTCCAGTTCTGCTTGGGGTCAATAAACAATACCACTCCGTTTTTATAAAAGGTGGAGTTTAACGCCAGATTGGAAATGAACAATTCGTTGGATATATTGTAATCGATAAGCAGCGTGCAGCCGCCTATCTCTCTTTTTACAAACATTGTCGCAGACGCAGTCTGCTCTACATAGTTGAAATAGAGAACATCATCCTCACACTCCGAAAAACTCGAAAAATCATCGACATCGGAACCCGCATTTGTACCCGCAATGATCTTGCCGTCGGCATTCACCAGACGCACCGATTGAATGGTCTTGTTTTCGGAAGCGACTCTTGACAGAAAATCGCCCGCTTTGTCGTCGGGCTGCCCGTTACGTGCCGCCGATTTTACCAGTTCGATATCCGACAGCGTTGCGATCTCACTATGTACGGATTTGAGATATGCTTCGAGCGCAAAGGATTGATTTGCTATAACGTCCTTAATCTGCGCACGGAATTCCTCCTCCGCGTTGTTCTTGACAAATATATTTGCAAAGATACCGTAGACAATCATCGGAATGATCGAGAAGCATATCGTCGCGATTGTGATCATCGTTTTAACTTTCATTTCCTGACTCCCCATTTCTGCTCCCCGAACGGGAACGATATATAAAGCATAAAATTACGCCTGAGCGTAACGCAGACTGCTACGTCACTATTATATCACAAAAAAACAATTCTGTAAACACATCTTACATATTCTTTTCTCTGCAAATTATAATTTTATGAATTTTTCACAAAATCACAAAATAATATTTGTCGGGTTTATCAATTGATTTTAAAAAAAGTCAAATCATATAAAGTTTTCTATTGATAAAAAAATGAAATTATGGTACAATTGATTTACAGAGTATACGCAGTGCGTACCGTGCGCAGTCACAGAGCTTCGCAAGGTCATCGCCTGCAAATATGCAGCATTGGAGGAACGAAAATGGGAGCTATTTTAAAATCACATCGTTACAGACTGGTGGATAATAACGATTTTGAGCTGCCGCTGCCGCTGAAATTTCAGGTATATAAAAAGGACTGTCCCATCGCGGAGTATGAAATATCCGAAACAGAGGAGCTTACCTGCCGCATACTTACAAAATACAAGGAGGATATGCTCACAACGGTTTATCGTCCCATAAAGCTATCTGATATTTATTACCTGCTGTCCTGCCGCGTGTTCCAGAACAACACCCCCTTTACCGCGACAGAGCTCTCCCTGTTGGGTCTGGAAAAGTACAGCGTTTATGACATTTTGAAAAAAACACGCGGGATAACCCCCTTTGACAATTACTGGATAAAGTTTGAGGGTGACGACTGCGATTACGACAAGGCGCTTGAGGACTTTAACTCCGTGACCGCCCCCAAGGAAGAAAATTCGTCCACATCGGAGGAAACCGCAGGTGTCAGTGAAATTCCGGGGCAGCACAAGTCGGACGCGGCTAAAATATCCGCGGAAAACATCTCCGACGCCGATATAGACAATATTTTACGCAACGGAGGCGGCAAGATGTCGCAGGGAGTGATTGAAAAGCTGCTTACAGAAGCGGCAGACGAACCCGAATCTATCCCTGCACCCGAACCTGTTGCTTCAAGCGGCGGAACTATGTCGCAGGACGATATTGAGAAGCTCCTTGCGGGTGCAACAGCTGAGCCCGAACCCGCTCCCGCTCCCGAGCCCCCTGCTCCGAGCGGCGGCAAAATGTCACAGGACGATATCGAGAAGCTCCTTGCAGGTGCGGCGGCTGAACCCGAACCTGCTCCCGCTCCCGAGCCCCCTGCTCCGAGCGGCGGCAAAATGTCACAAGATGATATTGAGAAGCTCCTCGCGGGCTCGGGGGCTGAACCCGAACCTGCTCCCGCTCCCGAGCCCCCTGCTCCGAGCGGCGGCAAA
>CAJULF010000004.1:0-8542 GCA_910587135.1 uncultured Oscillospiraceae bacterium | reverse complement strand
CCGAACCTGCTCCCGCTCCCGAGCCCCCTGCTCCGAGCGGCGGCAAAATGTCACAGGATGATATTGAGAAGCTCCTTGCGGGCGCGGCGACCGAACCCGCTCCCACTCTTGAGTCCGCTTCTCCGAGCGGCGGCAAAATGTCACAAGATGATATTGAGAAGCTCCTTGCAGGCGCGGCGGCTGAACCCGAACCCGCTCCCGCTCCCGAGCCCCCTGCTCCGAGCGGCGGCAAAATGTCACAGGATGATATTGAGAAGCTCCTTGCGGGCGCGGCGACCGAACCCGCTCCCACTCTTGAGTCCGCTTCTCCGAGCGGCGGCAAAATGTCACAAGATGATATTGAGAAGCTCCTTGCAGGCGCGGCGGCTGAACCCGAACCCGCTCCCGCTCCCGAGCCTGCTGCTCCGAGCAGCGGCAAAATGTCCGAGGATGATATTGCGGCACTGCTCCAGAGTATGCAGGATGAAGCAAACAAGTAATTTCAGCAAAAAATCACACAACAATAACAGGATTTCTTTGTGCGCGTGATATAGTTATCTAAAAGCTATTATTGTACATAAATTAAGTTGGGCGCATAAGCCCGCGAATATTTATTATAGTATATCTTGAAAGGAACTATGTATGGCAATATCAAAAGCGAAATTAAAAAAGACGATCTCCAATCCGCCCGCGGAGCTTCAGCCGGTTACCCGGCTCATTCCGGCAAATACCCAGGAACAGGTTATGGAGCTGCTTTACGAATTTATCGGAATGGAGCATCTATATGAATCGGCTATACGAGAGGTAAAAACAAAGCTGGAAATTCTTGATGGTGAATTCAAATCGAAATACGACTATAATCCGATTCACCATATCGAGGACAGACTGAAATCCCCTCAAAGCATTCTGGAAAAGCTGCGGCGCAAGGGATATCCGTTCACCTGCGACGCGGCGCGCTCCGAGCTCAACGATATCGCGGGGGTAAGGGTCATATGCAACTATATAGAGGATATCTACACCGTTGCCAACCTGCTTACCATGCAGGACGACGTGGAGCTTATAGTACGCAAGGACTATATCGAAAACCCCAAACCCAACGGGTACCGCAGTTTGCACCTTGTAATCAAAACCCCTGTTTATCTTTCGGACCGAAAAGAAATGGTAAACGTCGAAGTGCAGATACGCACTATCGCTATGGATTTCTGGGCAAGCCTTGAGCATGAATTGAAATACAAAACCGACACAGAGGTTTCCGCCGAGCTTGCCCAGCAGCTGAAACAATGCGCCGAAACAATAGCCGATACCGACAAACAAATGCAGCAGATTTATAAAACCCTTAAAGAAATAAATTGATGATAATATGACCCCAATCTTATTTATGGAGCGGTTAAATGAATAAGGAAGACTTGAAAAATCTGATCAATAGAATGACTGCTGTTGAGGAAACATATAACAGCGAAGATACTGTCAGCTGGAAAGCAACAAGGGAAGCCGAAAATCTGACAGACACGGCTCTGCTTCCGATTTTAGAGGAAATTATAACCGAAAATACGAAGCCTAAGGGACGGCATATACGCAATGAAGCATACTTTATTTATGGAAAGATCTTGAAAAATTCCTTTGACAGAAACGGATGCGTTTTTTTCATAAATAGATTGACCGTGGAAACCGACAAATATATTCTCTCGGGAATGCTTGATCATCTAACAGATATTGAGATTCCCACAGATATGGATATTTCTCCGATTATTCTTCATACTCAAAGCGAAAAATGGCTCGTCCGGCATGCCGCAATCCGCGCGCTTGGCTCTTGCTCCACGCAAAAGAGCAGAGATGCGCTGTCGTTTTATATGAAACAGGAAGATGAAAAAAAGTATAAATATGAAATCACATACGCAAACGCGGCTATGGGAAAAATCGGAGATCCTACGGACATTCCGCTTCTTGAGCGACATATAAACAGCAGAATACAGGATATAAAAATCTCCGCTCAGATGGCAATTGAAAAAATAAAAGCCTTGAGCAGAACATAACAGCAGTTTAAGGAGCGTGTCTATGGAAAAGGTAACACAAGTCCTGCCCCTGAAAAAAGCCGTTTGCTCCCTGATATTTCCGCTTACGGTTCTACTTCCATGTGCAGCGGTTTTATATCTGAGGCTGTACTTGCGTGCGAACTGCAGTATATGCTGCTCGCGGCAGTATCAGTTGTTGTCGGCGGCGTTACGCCGATTTTTCTGACATTTTTCTATAAAGCCGATACAAGCAGATATTTGTTGGGCAGAATTATTTTTCCGGTCGGCTCGGCAGTCTTGCCGGTCAGCTTAGGGGGGCTGTCTGTTGTCACACACTTTAACGCGGCGGCGCTGTTATGGAGCATGCTTGCGCTGTCCGTCATCTGCCCAACCGTATATTGTATCATTAAGGCGGATAGTCGGGTCAAGCGCGTTATCATGTGCCTTTCAAATCCCGCAATATATTTTACGTTATTTGTCATGGCGCTTAGCTATGATATCAGTCATATGGTTTTTTAACGGTTTAAGGGTTATTTTGCAAAAACCACTTGATTTTTTCGGAGAAATAGAGTATAATAATATAGTAATTTTAATAAATGCTCTCGCTTATGGGGACAGGTCCTGCGCAACGGAGTGCTGTGAACCATGTCAGGCGGGGAACCGAGCAGCATTAAGCGGATTTCTTCGTGTGCCGCAGTCAGCCTGTTCCCATAACCGAGGGCATTTGTTTTTTGTCAATTGGTGTCTGTCGTTCTGCGGGATGTAAAATGGACATTTCATTCAAAACCGATGAGGGCAGGTTCAATTACAGAGTCTGCGCAATAATGACCTATAACGGCAATATATTGACAATGCGCGACGATCACTCGCCCTTCCGCCATCTGCCCGGAGGAAGAGTTCAGATGGGCGAAACGGCGTAGGAAGCACTGGTCAGAGAGGTTCGGGAAGAGCTTGCGGTAACTCCCGAAATTATCCGCCCGCTGTGGCTTAATCAAGCATTTTTAACCGAAGAAGTCCTTAATGCGAGATTTCACGAATTGTGCGTGTACTTCCTGACAGATATTTCAAAGACCGATCTTCTTTTAAAGGGAGAGCGGTTTACATTGAGTGAGGGAGAACACGTCAACAAATTTGAGTGGCTGAAATTCGAGCAGCTTAAAGACGAATATTTTTATCCGATATTTTTAAAGGAAGCTATATTCGATTTGCCGCAGGATTTCACTATACGCACGGAATACGAATAACAAAAAGTAAAATTCGCCCATAAACAGGCAATCAAAAGCAACATAAGGCGACCGCAGAGAAGCAACGCCGAAAAAGAGCAACGCAAAGCCCACGAAGCAAAATTTTTCGCAATCCTCTGTGAAAGCGCAGCGGAACGAAGTGGAGCGGAGCTTTTACAGAGGGATAGCGCCGACTTGTTCGGCGCGGTGCGAAAAAATTTTTAAATAAGGGGGAGTTTTGTGTACCTTGCATTATACAGGAAATATCGTCCTAAGACGTTTGACGATGTTATATCGCAGGAGCATATAACGACTACCCTCAAAAATCAGATATCGAGCGGGACTGCCGCGCACGCCTATCTTTTTACGGGATCGCGCGGAACGGGAAAGACCTCCTGCGCAAAAATTCTCGCCATGGCGGTGAACTGCCTTCACCCCGTAAACGGAAACCCGTGTCTTGAATGCGAAGCGTGCCGCGAGATAGAAAGCAGCTCGGCGACGGATATCACCGAAATGGACGCGGCAAGCAACAACGGCGTGGACGACGTAAGACAGCTGCGCGACGAGGTGGCGTATACCCCCGTAAGCTGCAAGTACAGAGTGTATATAATCGACGAGGTGCATATGCTGTCGCTGCAGGCATTCAATGCGCTGCTGAAAACACTTGAAGAGCCTCCCGAGCATGTCAAGTTCATTCTGGCTACTACGGAGCTGCATAAAGTGCCCGCAACTATACTGTCCCGCTGTCAGCGTTTTGAGTTCAGAAGGATAGACACCGCGGACAGCGCCGAGCGTCTGCTCAGCGTCGCCGAAAAAGAGGGCGTTACGCTTGACAGGGACGCTGCGGAGCTTATCTCCCGACTTTCCGACGGAGGAATGAGAGACGCGCTATCCGTGCTGGACAGATGTATCTCCGCGGATTCACACGTGACATCCGAATTGGTGAGAAGCTGCGCGGGGGTAGCCGATACGCGGCATTTGTTCGCGTTTTCGGAAATGACCGCGGCGAAAGACGTTTCGGGCTGCATAAGACTTTTGAACGAGCTTCACAAAGGCGCAAAGGATATAGCGCGGATAATAGACGAACTTAGCGGACATTATCGTGACCTGATGCTGTTCAAGACCGCGCCCGCGGATAAGGAGCTGCTCTCCGCCATGCCGGACGAGTACCCCGAGATAGAGCGGATATGCGGATTATATACCTTAGGGGATATACTGCGCTGTCTGTCGCTTTTGCAGCAATGTGCGGACAATATCGGGAAAACCAAGCAGCGCAAGACCCTGGCTGAAATGTGTCTTGTGAAAATGTGTCTGGGTCTGGGAACGGCATCGGCAGCCGAACGGCAGCCAATTTCCGTTACATCTGCCGCTCCCGCGCCGAAAATCGTGCCCGCAGAAATTCCGAGGGAGGAGTTCAAACCTACTCCCCCCGAAAAAATGTCAAAGCAGGAGGCGGCAAATATCGCGAAGCTGCGTGAGCTCAGCCGCGAGACCATGGAGATAGTAAAGGGAGCTCCGACCAAAAACGTTCCCGAACCTCCTCCCGCGGAAAGCGCCCCTCCCGCCCCCGATGATTTCATACCGCCGCCCGATGATTACGGCGCTCCCCCGCCCGATTACGACAGTTACGCGCCGCCTGATGCGGTTTCTTACACCGAAAAAAAGCCCAAGCCCGGTATTGAACCCCAATCCTGCTCCAAGCCCCAGCCGGAGTCCGAGCCGGAAAGCAAGACCGCCGCGAATATTACCCCCGAAAAATGGCAGGCTGCCGTTGAGAAGCTTGACGATATGAAACGGGCATTGCTGGCGGATTCCGAAGCCGAGTTAACGGGAAGCACGCTTACGGTGCGCTCCGCAAGCAATATGCTCAACAGCATGAAGGACGAGCCGCTGAAAACCTTGGAGCGTGAGCTGTGCGGCGCTTTGGGATTTGATATAAAGCTGCGCACCGAACGAAAGGAAGCCGCCGAGGTAACCTCGACCGCCGAAAGCGCGGTCGACAGACTGTTGGTAAAAGCAAAGCGGCTGAATATAGAAATACTTTATAAATGAAAGGAATTGCATTATGAAGGCAAGATTACCCAAGGAATATCAGAATTCCAACGCAAATATGAACGCCATGGTCAAAAAGGCGCAGAAAATGCAGGAGGATATCGCCAAGATCCAGGAGGAGCTTGAACAGAAAGAGTTTACAAAATCTGTCGGCGGCGGCGCTATCGAGCTTGTAATGACAGGAAACAAGCAGCTTAAATCCGTAACGCTGAAGCCCGAAATAGTAAATCCCGACGATATTGAAATGCTTCAGGATCTTATTATAAGCGGAGTAAACGAGATACTTACAGAGGTTGACGATTACGGCGCGGAGGAAATGGAAAAGGCAACGGGCGGAGTTTCTTTCCCCGGCTTCTTTTAAAAACACCGCGCGGGGGACAAGCTCCCGCCGCGCGGACTGTTGCGGTCCTCCCGCCGAATTATCGGCGGGAGGACCGCTTTTTTAATGACTATGGATAAAAATTTCGCGGCTGTATTAAAACTGCCTTTAGTGAAATTCGCACCCACATACACCACAGGGCTTATAGCGGGATTTTTCCTGCCTGTTCCCGTCTGCGCGGCGCTGTTCGCGGCAGCGGCTTTCGCGGCGATACTGCCGAAACTGCTAAGGCGCAAAATCTCGGTATGTTCACTGGGCTTTGCGGTCGGAATACTGCTGATGTCGCTTCACATGATATTATATCTTGAGCCTGTCGCGGATACGGGCGGCAAATCGCTTCATGCGGAATGTCTGGTGAACGAAATCGAAGGTGTCCGCGGTGACAGAGCGGTATATATTGTCAGCCTGAAAATTGACGGACTGCCCGTAAAAGCGCGGCTTTTCGGAGAAGATGTCGCCCGAACGGGAGACCACTTTGAAGCCCTGATAGAATTCGGCGAAACGGACAGGCACGGTTCGGATATCTCATACGGCATCACGCTTACGGGAAACATACGGGAATTTACCCTTGTAAAACACGGCTCGGGCATATACAGCGCCATTAACACCGTCCGCGAGAAAATGGTCTCCATGCTGCGCCGCAATATCGGCGGCGACGAGGGGGCGCTGGCTATGTCGCTTCTGTTCGGCGACAGCTCGCTCGTATCATCGGGGCTGAGGGAAGCGGTCACCGTGAGCGGTGTGGGGCATTTTACAGCGGTTTCGGGAACGCACTTCACAATATTCTTTGCCATTCTTCTGGAGCTGATGGCGGGAAAGCAGAAAACAGCGCGTGCGGTTATTTCACTTATTCTCATACCCATGGCGGTGATTTTCTTCGGAGCGTCCGCCTCGGTGGTACGCTCGGCGATAATGCTCGCGATATGCAGCTGCTCCCCGCTTCTTCTGCGGCGGTCGGAAACGCTCAACTCACTGTGCTTTGCAGTCACGGCTATGACAATAACGTCGCCGACCGTAATCCTTAACGCGGGATTTCAGATGTCGGTTCTGGGAGTATTCGGAACGGCAATAGTCGGTGAAAGATTTTATTCGGAATTCAAGCTGTGGCTGCCCGGAAGAATGAAGCGCATGGGATATATTATAAAGCCCGTGACCGTTTCCGCCTGCGCGGTTATCTGCACATCTCCCGTGGTTTTGCATTCTTTCGGCGGAATCTCCCTCGCGGGCGCGTTTACCTCTGTTGTTCTTATGCCCTTTATAGCCGTCGTCATGCTGTTCGTATTGCTGGCGGGGATAACGGCAATGCCCGCAATGCTGGTTCCCGCGGCAGTTGTAATGAGACTTGTCTGCGCGGTGGTTAAATTTATCGGCGGATTCAGAAATCTTTGGCTGCCCATGGATTTTGACGGAGCTGTCCTGCTCGCGCTGGTTTGCGCGGCGCTTATTTCACTTGCGGCGATCTTGCCGAAAAAGCTGTTTGAATACGGAACGGGCGGATTTGCCGCGCTTGTGCTTACCTCGCTTATAATATGCGCCGCGGTGCGCTCTTCACGCTGTAAAATTGATTTTGTTTCCGAAGGCGGCAGCGGGGCGGCGGTTATAGTTTCAAAAAATACCGCTGTCGTTTACTTATCGGGAACAGGCTCCGGCTTTGCCAAAGAACTGACTGAATGTTTGAGAAGAAACGGCGCTCTTGAAATCGAATGCCTTATCGCACCCGACATGGACTGCTCGGGCGCATTGACCGTCAAAATGATTTCGGATATGATACCGACAAACGCGGTGTACTCTCCGTATTATCGTAATTCATCGGAGCGCTCCTGCCACCAAATCGAAATTATCCCCATAGCAGCGGAATATATCTCTGTCGGCGAAATAACGCTTTCCACAGCGAAAACGGGCGACGAAAGCAGAACCGAGGATATTGTGATGTTCGAGGGATATATGCGCTCCGTGCCGAAAAACAAAGCCGGACTGGCAATATATGTATCATCCTCGCAGCATGAGCTGCCCGAAAACGGCATAAATATATCCGAAACAAATTTTGAAATAGAATTGGAGAAAGTCAGTGAAATAGTAATTCACTGACGAAAACAGAATATGGCTGAATTTATATCGGCTCCGCTTGCTCTGGCGGCGGAGCAGTTTGCAAAGCTCCCCGGAATAGGTATAAAAACCGCCCAGCGTCTGGCGTATTTTATGCTGAACCTCCCCGCGGAGGAAGTCGATGAATTTGCGGAGTCGCTGGTAAAAGCGCGGCACGGTGTTCAGCTGTGCAACTGCTGCCAGAATTTCACCGACAGAGCGCTGTGCGAGCTTTGCGCGGACGAAAACCGCGACAAAAGCGTGATATGCGTCGTGGAGTCCCCGAAGGACGTTTCCGCGTTTGAGCGTGCGGGCGGCTTCGAGGGATTATATCATGTCCTGCACGGGCTTCTTTCCCCTATGGACGGAATCACCGCGGAAAATCTCAAAATAAAGGAGCTGCTGGCGCGGCTCAGCGATGCCAAAGAGGTCATTATGGCGACAAACCCCACTGTCGAGGGAGAGGCTACCGCCATGTATATCGGAAGGCTGATAAAGCCTATGGGAATAAAGGTTTCAAGGCTTGCATACGGGCTTCCCGCGGGCTCTGCGCTGGAGTTCGCGGACGATGTAACGCTGCTGAAAGCCCTTGAAAACCGCAACGAGCTATAACATACTTTATATTTCCATACCTTACAGAGTCCACTTAAAGATCAATTTCCGATTCCCATATTTGTACTTCAATATGTCTGCCTGTCAAATATCATCAATGAGCCTTTTTCTTTCACATATATATTTTCGTATTTTTCCTATACTTTTGTTGTCTGCCAAGCAAAACACAAAAACTTGACAAGAAAAATACAAAAAACAAG
>CAJULF010000003.1:92502-104022 GCA_910587135.1 uncultured Oscillospiraceae bacterium | reverse complement strand
GGGGAACACGAAAACGGTGCTCCCTGGTGTTCGACCAGCGATAATTTTGGTGGAGCATACGGGATTCGAACCCGTGACCCCCACACTGCCAGTGTGATGCGCTCCCAACTGCGCTAATGCCCCATATCAAGATGTTTTAGCAAAAAGCCGAATTTTTTATGAGTTTTATGAACATTGAAAACTTTATAAGTGTTATTTGCTGATAAAAAGGTTATTATTTGAAGAAAATCGGGAAAGGACATAACGACCTTTCCCGATTTTAAAACCGCGTTAGTGCGGTGGTTGCGGGAGCAGGATTTGAACCTACGACCTTCGGGTTATGAGCCCGACGAGCTACCGAGCTGCTCCATCCCGCGATATCTCACATTCATTATTTCCGAATGCTTTTCTATTATACCACATTGTTTCAGCTTTGTCAACCCCTTTTTTGAAAAAATACGGAATTTTTTCAAAAAGCTTTTGGGTATGCGGAGCGGGTGAAAGCTCCGCATACCCAAAAGGCTATTGATTAAGCCTAAAATGAACGGGGATACCGTTGCGGTACTCGATCTCCGGCTCCCCCTGAATAAGCGGAAGAAAATAGTTGAGTGCGTCAATGGTGACGTTATTGCCCTCGGAGTTTATCCACTCACGGGGAAATTTCTTTTCGCGGTTGGCTATCTTGGTAATGTCCGCAGTAATTATTTCTACGCGATAGGGATTGTTGCTGATGCGCCTGAATGCCATCATCACGCCGCTTTTCTCCTCGGTAAGCGCGGCGGAGATGGAGGCTCTGCCGATGCGCTCCGCCTCCTCTATGTCGGTAAGGGAGGCTATGTGAGAGCTGCACCTCTGCATAACATTAAGCTCTATCGAGCGTACCTTGCAGCCGAGGTGTTCCGAGGTGTATTTTTCAAGATATTTTCCTATACCCGAAAGGTATTTGTGTCCGAAGGCATCGGTAAGCTCCGAGGAGAAGCCGCCCGTTTCGCACCGTATACCCTCTGAAACCGCAACAATGACCGCCTTGTAGCGCAGCTGCGCCTGCCGCACGTCCTCAAGATATTTTTCGGGTGAAAAGTCGCTCTCGGGCAGATATATCATGTGCGGAGCGGGCTCGCCGTTCGCTCTCAGCACACAGGAGGAAGCCGCAAGCCAGCCGGCATCGCGTCCCATTATCTCGACTATCGTCACCGACGGAATGGAGTAGACCCTGCTGTCGCGTATTATCTCCTGAAGGGAGGTTGCGACATACTTTGCCGCTGAACCGAACCCCGGAGTATGATCGGTTTCGGTAACGTCGTTATCGATGGTTTTGGGTACTCCCACGACCTTGATGTCCATGCCCTTTGCCTTGAAATATCTGTCCAGCTTCATAACAGTGTCCATACTGTCGTTGCCGCCTATATAGAAAAAAGCCCTGATATTGTGCCGCTTGAAGGTATCCAGTATTTTGCGGTAGTTTTCCTCGTCCTCCTCAAAATCCTTAAGCTTGAAGCGGCAGCTGCCGAGAATTGTGGACGGTGTTTTCATAAGCAGCTGTTTGTCCCGCTCATCCATTATTATGTTGCGGAGATTCAGCAGTCTGTTTTGAAGTATGCCCTCGATGCCGTTTTCCGAGCCGAATATTTCGTCCACCTCGGGATACGCCTCAGCTCCCGAAAATACCCCTGCTAATGAGGAGTTGATAGCGGCGGTGGGACCGCCCGATTGTGCAACCGCAATATTAAACATAGTTTGTTTCCTTTTCCTTACAATTTTATAACCATAAAAACGTCCGCGTGGGGATTGTCGTTGTAACGCTCGGTGGGTAAAAAACCCGCTTTCCGGTACAAAGCAAGCGCTTTTACGCTTGCGGAAAGGGAGTCAAGATACATAGCGGAGTATCCCTTTTCACGCGCGTATTTGATCGACTGTTCAAGCAGCCTGTATCCGAGACCTTTTCCGTGGTATTCCCCCGAGAGATATAGCGACTTAAGCTCACAGCGCATGCTGTCATGGCGTTTTACCGCCACAGTACCGATCATCATTTCACCCTCGCGCATACAGAGGAAAAGCTCGAAGTTTCTATCAATATCCCGATATATCTTGTGCCGCCCGTCTATATCAAGTTCCCTGCCGGACTGCGGCAGGCATTTACGCAGAAAGTCGATTACACTTTGGCGGTCTTTATCGTCATATTTCCTGATTGATATCTTTTCGTTTTGCATACTTTTCCTTTGCAAGCTCGTACGCTTCATGAATAAAAGGCTTTATTTCCCCAAAGGTTTTTTCGGAGGGATTGAGCACGCAGATCCAGCCCATCCAAGCGTAAACGGGGTGGGGAAGCAGCTTGTCAAGCAAGGTGAAATCATAATCCATCTCCACGACGCCGCCCTTTTGCGGGCGCTTGGGAATATCCCCGAACAGATCCGAAAAGGTGCTTTTTCTTACTCCGATATTTATTCGGAAAATCCCGTCCCTGTCAAGGTTTGATGCGCGGTCGTTTTCGCCATCCTTTTCCTTGACGGTGAGTATGTATACGCCGTGCTTCAGCAGTCCCTCAGGATTGTAGAAAATTCCTTTTTCTCCCCAGCTTTCAGTTAAAACAGCACCGCCGAGATTATCAAGACAATAACTTATAATATCTTCGGGGGACATGCTCACCAATCCCTTTCGCCAATAGCGTCTTCTATGTCGATATCGATATCAAACCATTTCAGGATATACTCCACCGTTACTCCTATGCTGTCCCGCGCAACGGTTTCTATCTCGCTGTCGTTATCCTCAAATTCCTCCTGCAAATCGTTTATTGCAAGCGTCATCTTGTCAAGCTGAGCCTGTATGATATCCTTGTTCTTCTCACCGCTTTCAAGCAAAGCAATAACGGGATAAATAAGCTCTTTTACTTTATCCACAAGAAAGTCGGGGAAGTAGCCGTCATTATACATTTCCTTCAGCAGAATATAGCTTTCGTCAAATTTTTTCATGATATCCTCCATTTAAAGAGGGGGAACGCGAAAGGCTGTTCCCCCATTTGCGTCATATTCAGTCACCAAAGGAAATACCGATATCCTTTGCGGTCTTTACCATATTGCAGTCCTCGGGGACGAATTTGGTTTTCATAGCCACGTCGCCCAGCGGGTTTTCGGTTATTTTCCCGTCAACCATAGCGACGGTATATCCGAATTTTTCCTTTTTGAGAAGCTGCGCCGCGTGAGCGCCGAACTGGGTCGCGAGAACTCTGTCATAAGCCGAGGGACTGCCGCCGCGCAGAATATGCCCGGGAACGACCGTTCTGGTTTCAAGCCCCGTTTTAATCTGAATTTCCTTGGCGATACGAGCGGTCGCGGTGGTTTCGCCGCGGTCGGCGCGGAGCTTTGTGCGCTCCTTTTTCTTGAGCTTTGCCTCCTCAACGTCATAGCAGCCCTCTGCTATGGCGAGAATGGAGAACGCCTTGCCTGCGTCCGCGCGGCGCTGACAAGCCTGCGCCACTTTATCTATATCATAGGGGATCTCGGGCAGCAGAATAATATCCGCGCCGCCTGCCAGACCGCTGTACAGCGTGAGCCAGCCTGCTTTGTTGCCCATTATCTCTATGCACATAATACGGCTGTGTGAGTTCGCCGTGGTGTGAATGCGGTCAATGACCTCCGTGCCGATATCCACCGCAGTGTGGAAACCGAAAGTAACGTCAGTACCAAATATGTCGTTGTCGATTGTTTTCGGCAGACCGATAACATTCAGCCCCTCCTCGGAGAGCATATTGGCGGTCTTGTGGGTTCCGTTGCCGCCGAGCGTGAACAGGCAGTCCAGCTTAAGCTCCTTGTAGGTCTGCTTCATTTCCTTAACCTTGTCCACTTTATCGTCTTCGATTATCTGCATCATCTTGAACGGGGTGCGCTTTGTGCCGAGGATAGTGCCGCCCGTCGTCAGTATCCCCGAAAAATCCGAGGGCTGCATTTCCTTGTAAGCTCCATGGATTAGCCCGTGATATCCGTCGTGTATGCCCACTATCTCCACCTTATCCTCGCCGAAGCACTCATAGGTGGCTTTTGCCACGCCGCGAATCGTGGCGTTAAGCCCGGGGCAGTCGCCGCCGCTGGTAAGAATACCTATCCTTAATTTTCCCATAATGATCTCCTCCAATATATTAATTTTGATTATTGACCTTTAGTCTGTTGTCGCTGCCGTAAAACAGCATTTTATACATACTGAACAGTCTGGAGCATATTCTGTCGGAATATCTCTCGGGCAGCTCGCGCACGGAAAAGTTTGTGCTTACGATCATCGGGAGCCTGCGGTTTATCCTCGCGTTGATTATCTCATAAATCTGCGAGAGATTGTACTCCGAGCTGTTTTCCGCGCCCAGATCGTCCAAAACCAACAGATCGCAGCCCATCAGCAGCGACATCGTATCTCCGTCGGAGCGTCCGAACTGCTCGCTGTTCAGCGTTCTCAGGATTTCGGGCGTTGAGCCGTAAATCACGCTGTACCCTCTTTCAATGACCCTGTTGGCTATCGCCAGCGAAAGATGAGTTTTTCCCAGACCCGTCGCTCCCATCATAAGAATACCACTCTCGCTGCCGTCAAAATTTTCGGCAAACTTAAAGCAGTAGGTGAACACCTCCGTCATTGCCGATTTCTGGCTTACGGCGGGATTGTCGGGACACGGGGCGTCGGGATAAAAATTGAGATTAAAATCATCAAACCTGCTTAAGGTCATCGCTGCCTGTTCATTCATATCCTTTGAAGCCGCCGCGTACACCAGCTTCATGAAGCAGCCGCACCACTTTCCGTCGGCATAGCCCCTGTCGCGGCACACGGGACAGGTGTATATCGGGTCGAGGTAATCCACGGGCAGACCGCTTTTTTCAAGGAGCGCCGCCATGTTGCGCTGAATATTGAGATTTTCCCTGCGGAGCTTTTCAATAAGCTCCGTTACGTTCCCGTCGTGCGACAATATAGCGGGAGCTATTTTTGAAGCAGTAAGAGCCAGCCGCGCCTCAAGCTGCCCGTATTCGGGTAATGTCCGCAATACCTCGTTTCTGCGCTTTTCCTCCGTCGTCTTGTTGTGCTCCCGCCTTTTGTCCAGCTGAAAGTGGGCGGCGGCGTAATATTTTTCGTTTAAGCTCATTTCATTTTACCAATCTTATCTTTTTCCGGCTCTTATCTGAGCGATAAGCTCGCCCGTGTCTACCGATGACCCGTGGGGGCTGCCGCCGTTTTCTGAGCGGTTGTGTATCTGCGCCATTATCTCGTTCACATCAAAGCTGGGCTGACCGGACTGACCCGCGGACTTTGCGGCAGGTCGTGTCGGGAAACCGTTTTTACGGGGATTTTGGGTTTTGTATTCCTCCTGCTTTCGCCGCACTCCTTCGGCGGTGGATATTCCCTCAGCCCTCCAGCTCTCCAAAATCTTGTTCATATATGGGAACGACAGCTTGCCCGTGGAATTGATCGTAATATCGTAGGCGAGCATTATCATTTCCTCTCCGAAGCCCCATTCCTCCGACCAGGTATGTATAAATTCTTTTTGCTTGGGCGCAAAGGCGCTCTTTATTTCCATCGCGGCTTTCAGCCTGTCCTCAATGCCGCCGCGGCGTGTGATGAGTCGTATGCGCTCCTCCGCAAGGTCAAGGGTGTTTATCTCGTCCTCGCTCCAGCTTTCCGCGCATTTCTGAATATAAGCAATGCTTGTCTTTTTTATGCGGAAGCAGTGGTCAAGCAGTGTAAGGGCAACGGGGATAGGCAGTCCGTAATAGTCTATCAGCGAGGCGGTGCTTTGAAGCTCTTTCTGATTCATGGCGCGGCCGTATATGCTCTCCGCGTTCTTAAAAAACGCTTTGGTGTTGCTGTCGCGGTTTATTATCCGGTTGATATCGCCCGATGTGTAGAACAGGCTGCCCTCTCCCACCCGCTTTGCGGGACGTGCGGCTTTTTCGGGCAGAGCTTCGCTGAGAGTAAGCTGCTCCGCGGGCTCGGGCAAAGTTTCCCCGCTGACGGGAGCAGCAGGGGAGAGCGCCATGTCGGAAGTCCCCTCAAAACGTACTATGCCGCGTTGTACCCAGAAATGCGCCGCGTCCTCCAGTTCGCCCTCCATTCTGAAGCCGAGAGCATCTTTAAGCTCCTTTTCCGAGAAACTTTCGCCGCCGTGCCGCAGCAAATAGAGCAGCAGCTTAAGAGAGTTTCCGCCCGCGATTTTTATGTATTTGTCAACAACGCTTGACGGAACGGCAAAAACGCTGTTCCATTCGCCCGCGTTCAAAGAATATTTCATTTAAACACCCCTCCTCCCCAAATTCCGATTTGTCGCTCGGATTATATCACAGCCAATATTTCAGCTTAACCTGCTATAGGTGAAATTACCGGTGCCCGGCTCCATCAACACGAAAGGTAAGAGAGCGGGCTTGAAAGATTGACCCGAAGCGGATCATTAAAAAAATTTAAAATTACCGCCATGCATATTCCGCTTCACTGCGTGCCGTAAGTTTAGCGCGGCTCTCGGCTGCAATGTTTTTCGGAAAATTCTGTGACATATTGAAGTTTCATGCCACAGCATTGCGCAGTAAATAATCGCTTCCGCTATCTGATATTATTTTACCATATTTTTTGGGATATTTCAATAGGAAACCGTTATTTTTTACAGTATTACCGTCAAATGTTATTTTTCCCCGAAAATCAGTCTTGCCAGCTTATTCAGCCCGAAAAGGCACAGCCACGCTCCTCCAACCAGCGAGAGAAGCAGGAAGAATTCCGTCATGGTAAGCGGCACGAGATAAAACAGCGACGGCAGCAGCATAGCCGCTCCCGCGAATAATCCCACAAGAGCGATAAACATAGCGCCGCGCCGCTTGTTAAATGGTCTGCATATCCCGAACAGCACCGCGAAGCTCACGCAAGCCGTAAGCAGCGTTGCAATGGTAGATGTGCTCTCCTGCGGCAGCTCGAATATATATTGAAGTATCATAAGCACCCCTATCCCCAGAGCCACGGTAAGTCCCCCGGGCGCGGACTTTTTCAGCACGTTCGACAAAAAGCTCCCCTTAATAAGGTTGTGATTTGGCTCCAGAGCCAGAAGAAACGAGGGTATGCCGATGGTTATCCCGCTTATCAGCGTCATCTGAATGGGACGGAACGGGTAGGCGAAGGGAAGAATCAAAAACAGCACCGCCAGCAGGAACGCAAAAATGGTTTTTACCAGAAACAGTGAAGCGGAGCGTTCAATATTGTTTATGGAGCGCCGCCCCTCCTCCACCGCGAGCGGCATACAGGCAAAATCCGAGTTCAGCAGCACAAGCTGAGATACGCTTCGTGCAGCGTCGCTGCCCGACTGCATGGCTACGGAGCAATCCGCTTCTTTCAGCGCCAGAACGTCGTTCACGCCGTCGCCGGTCATAGCTACCGTATGCCCGCCCGCTTTAAGCGCTTTTATAAGCTCCAGCTTGCGCGACGGGGTCACACGACCGAAAACGGAATACTTCTCCGCCGCTTCGGGCAGCAGTTCGTCGGGTATCTGCGAGGCGTCAATATATTCGCCCGTAAGCCCCGCTTTTTTGGCAACGTTGTACACTGTCACAGGGTCGTCACCCGATATCACCTTTAAGGTAACCCCCTGTTTGCGGAAGTATTTCAGCGTCTTCGGGGCGGAGCTGCGTATCTTGTCGGACAGCACTATAAGCGCTTTAGGCGATAAATTTGCGGGCAGAGCCGCTCCGCTTATATATTCGGGACTGAACGCGAGCAGAAGCACTCTCATTCCTTTCTCGGAATATTGATCGGCAACGGGCTTGATATCGGCAAGCGCAGATTTGTTGAGTACAAAATCGGGCGCTCCGAGAATAAGCGTGCCGTACCCCTCAAACGCCGCGCCGCTCCACTTCCTTGCGGAGGAGAACGGTACGGTTCTTACAGCTTTAAGGCTGGTTTCAGAGGAATATTTTTCGGCGATGGCTTTAAGCGTGGGATTGGGGTTGGATTCGCAGGCGGCGACAGCGCTGAGCGCCTTTTCGGCGTTAAAGCTTTTGTCGATGGGGAGAAGCTCCGCGACTTCCATACAGCCTTCGGTTATCGTTCCCGTTTTGTCAAGGCACAGCACGTCCACCCGCGCCAGCGACTCCACACAATACAGGTCCTGACACAGCGTCTGCTTTTTCGCCAGACGTATTGCGCTTACCGCGAGGGCTATGCTGGTAAGAAGCACCAGACCCTCCGGTATCATTCCTATAAGCGCCGCTACGGTGCTTGTAACTCCCTCTGAAAGCTCCTGTCCCGTGATATTCAGCGCCTTGTAGAAGAGCACTGTGCCAAACGGGAAAATGCATATTGAAATAACCGAAATAAGCCGGCTTATTGATCTCATCATTTCAGATGAGCGCTTTTTGAATGACTTCGCCCCGCTCGTTATCTTTCCCGAAAAGCTTTCCGCGCCTACTCTTACAGCCTGCGCCTTTACGTTTCCCGAAACGATAAAGCTGCCCGATAGAAGCTCGTCTCCTTCTTTTTTGGGAACAGGGTCGGATTCACCCGTTACAAGGCTTTCGTCCGCTTCGCATTCGCCCTCCAGTACGATTCCGTCCGCACAAACCTGACGTCCTGCGCAAAGCAGCATGATATCCTCTCTGACAATATCAGACACCGGCAGCTCGGTTTCCCTGCCGTCGCGGATAAGGTGCGCTTTCGGCGCGGAGAGCAGCGAAAGCTTGTCTATAACGCGCTTGGAGCGTATTTCCTGAAAGATGCCTATGGCGGTATTGCTGAGCACCACTCCCATAAAAAGCATATTGCGGTAGCTTCCCACCAGCGCCACCAGCGCCGCCAGGATAACGTTTATCAAATTGAACAGCGTAAAGATGTTGTCCCTGAAAATGCGCCCTACGCTTTTGGTTTTAACATCAAAGCTGCCGTTGCTCTCGCCGTTGGCAGCTTTTTCCGCCGCCTGTGCGGAAGTGAGCCCTTTTGTTATGTCAATATTCATTATGTCCTCCGAATCAGAGATAAGGGTGCAAGAGGTAAGAGGGGCGGCGCAGCTGATAATGGATCGCCGCAAAAGTAAATCTCACTTCTTTCCCCTATATAGTATATCCCCGATTGACTTCAAAGTCAATAACATATGTGTAAATATTCGGTAAAGAGTTATAAAATATTTTGAAGAATTAAGGCAAAACGTCAAAATAATAATCAGCTTGAATAAAAAGCCTATTTGCAGCGCAATGTCGACGCATTAAATTTCAAAAAATGTCAGAATTTGCCGGGCACATTTTGACCGGTTCCCGCAATCACGCAGAGTGAGCGAAGTGAACGGCGCGTGCTTGCGGGAATTTTGAAATTTTTTTAAATAATCAGCCTTAGGTCAACCTTTATATACACGCTGATAATAATTTATGGTATTAGGAGGCGTTGACGAAATGCTGAAATGCCTTTAAGGAATGTTGACCTAAAGCGGAATTATTAAAAAGAATTTCCCGCACCGCCGCAAACAACGCTTTGCGTTGTTTGCGCTATCTCGCCATAAAAGCGCAGCCCGCTTCGCGGGCTGCGCTTTCACGGCGGATTGCGGGAAATTCATGCGTGGGCGGACAGTGGATTCCGGCTTTCAGTGCCTTTGGCATTCACAATTTATTTGTTGCCTTAACCTTTGGGCAGGTATCTATATATGCGATGAAATTTTTTGTGGACGGTATATTTTGGTTCATGCGGGACAATATAGTAAAAAAGAGCGAGAGGAGCGGTAAAATGCGGGAAGAGAGTGTTCATACGCGGATATCGGCGGATATTCCGATAGACAGATCGCTTGACAGAAATCTCAAAAACATTGATATTATTACGGGGAATTCATCCGATGTAATTACAAAAACCGCAATGGTTGGGAAAAACAGGATAGCGGTGCTTACCTGCGAGGGAATGGCAAGCACCGAAACGCTGTCGGAGCTTATATATCAGAAGCTGAACAATGTCGGCAACGAGGACGGCATACCCCCCGATGAACTTATTGACAAGCTTTTTGAGGTGTATCTGACAGCGGCTGAGCAGATCGAGATAAAAAATATTGGAAGTCTTGTGCTGAAATTACAGTCGGGATTTGCGATAATTCTGGCTGAGGGCAGCGCGAGATGCATAGCGATAGGTGTTCAGGGCTATAACTCACGCGGGATAGACGAGCCGTCCGCCGAGCTTAACGTACGCGGTTCGCGCGAGGGTTTTATAGAGGTAATTCGCACAAATATGTCCATGATACGGCGGCGAATCAAGTCACCAACTCTCGTGTTTGAGATGTCAACGCTTGGCGACAGGAGCAATACGGATATCTGCGTCTGCTATATCAGCGACAAGGTGTCCCCTAAGCTGTTGGAAAACGTTAAAAAGCGGCTTAAGTCAATAAAGCTCAACGCCATACTGGAGAGCGGTTATATACAGCCGTTTTTCGAGGGAAAGGGTGGATGGTTTTTTTCGGAGTGCGGAACGTGCGAACGTCCGGATACCTTTGCGGCAAAGCTGTATGAAGGCAGGATAGGGATACTTGTGGACGGAACACCGTTTGCGCTGGTCGTTCCGCATCTGTTTATAGAGAGCTTCCAGACGCTTGATGACTATACACAAAAGCCTTTCTATGCCTTTTTTATAAGATTGGTAAGGATGTCGGCATATTTTATCACGCTGTTTCTGCCCGGAGCGTATGTGGCGGTTGCTTCGTTTCACCCCGAAATGCTGCCGTCGTCGCTGATACTGAATCTCGCCGCTTCGGAACAGACCGCGCCGTTCTCGCTTATGGTTGAGTGCTTATTTATACATTTTATGTATGAATTGCTGCGTGAAGCGGGAATACGTCTGCCGCGCCCGATAGGTCACGCTATCGGAGTTGTAGGCGGACTGGTTATAGGCGATATAACAGTGTCGGCGGGGCTTGTGGGAGCGCCTATGGTTCTGGTCGTGGCGCTTTCGGGACTGTGCAGCTTTGTGGTGCCGACAATGTACGAAAAAATAGTGATACTGCGGTTTATTTATATTATCGCGGGGGGAATTTTCGGGCTTTTCGGTCTGATTATCGCCGCGGGCGCGGTAACGATAAAAATGTGCTCGCTCAGCACATACGGCATTCCCTATATGGCGCCGATATCCCCGTTTTCTCCGAGAGCATCGCGGGATATGTTCGTGCGCTCGGGTTGGCGCAGAATGGAAAACGGCGACCTGACGGTACAGGAGTTGAACGGTGCGGAGGTGTCCGAAAAGCCTGCGTGAGCATTCAGGTGGGCGGCGTTTGCCGTGTACAAGCGTTGTCGCAGGCAATAGCCAAAATAAACAACGCTCACAGAGAGTTACTTGAAACTCTTGCGGGAAAGCAAGACATGCAAATAGAGACATTAAGCTCCAGCAGGTTTTTTCCGCAAGCTGCCGTTTAAGCTTGTAGAAAAAGCTTAAATGCTGCGCAATGTCGGCGCATGAAATTTCAAAAAGTCGCAGAGTTTTACGCAACGGTAATGTGGTTGGCTAAAGCATTGCGTCGAAGTTTGCGTAAAACCGCATTTGCCGAACGGCAAATGAAGCGCGGTTTCCGCAGGGCAT